>NZ_JAODJG010000037.1:0-31070 GCF_028156745.1 Streptococcus gwangjuensis | reverse complement strand
GCAACTTGAACTGGTGCTTCTGGAGTCTGAGATTTTTCTAACGAACTTAGCTTAAATTCTGGTTTTTCTACTGTCGGAGCTGGTTGGTCACCTACGGTTGATAATGGACCTGTGTAGGCTGGTAGCTCATGTTTCAAGGCCATAACTGAGTTGACTCCACCCTTGAACTCTGGTTTCTCTACCGTCGGTGCAGTTTGATCGCCCACGCTTGACAATGGACCTGTGTACTCTGGTAGTTCGTGTTTCAAGGCCATAACTGAGTTGACTCCACCCTTGAACTCTGGTTTCTCTACTGTTGGAGCGGCTTGGTCACCTACGGTTGACAATGGGCCTGTATAAGCTGGTAGCTCATGTACCAAAGCTTCAACTGCATTCACACCACCCTGAAACTCTGGTTTCTCTACTGTCGGTGCAGCTTGGTCACCTACGGTTGATAATGGACCTGTGTAGGCTGGTAGCTCATGTACCAAAGCTTCAACTGCATTTACACCACCTGTAAATTCAGGTACCTCAAGCACTGGTGCTGGTTCTTCACCCTTGCTTGATTGAACAGGTTCTTCTGTCAATTCTTGATAGAAGCTCGCCAATTCATAAAACTCAGCCTTGCCACCTTCCCAGACCAGTTTAACATCTAGAAGAGAACCACCATTTCGGATAGCAAAGGTTTGGAGACTAGATGTAATGGCACCAAGATCTGTCCAACTTTCTTGTCCATCCTTAAGTGTTCTCGCTTGAACTCGTGCTTTCGCTCCTTCAGGAAGGCTTGAAACAAGGCGTAGATGGTTGGCATTGGTTGGTTCTGATAAGTGGTAAATCATTTCTCCCTTATCTTGTTCTGCTTTGTAGCTAGTCAAAACTTTTCCATCTACGAGATTAGTATAGAAGTTACCTCGGCTTTCGCCACCGTTTCCTTCTACAGTTGGATCATTGATTGGTTTGACAAATTCGCCATCATTGATCACCAATTCTGTAAATCCTACAAAACGAGCATCATAGTCAGCTGTATAGAGGACACGAAGATAGTTGGCTTTGACTGGTGTCGTCAATTCACCCTCGATGTAACGATTTCCTGGCATCTTAGAATCATGTGTCCAACCATCTGTCAATGAATCATCGTGTGTACTATTGACTACACCATCTCCCACTGTCACAACATCCGTCCAAGTTTTACCGTCTTGGCTGACTTGGATTTTACCATCACGAAGATAGTTTTGAGTTCCATCTTGGATGTAGGCTCTGATCTTCTTAATCGTTCGTTCACTACCAAGTTTCAAGGTTACATGGCCATCTTTATGGGCATAGTCTGAAAACTCAACGAAGTTGTTGTACACACCATCAAACAATTGATCTAGGTTATTAATCTTACGAACATCATTACTTCCATATGTTGGATGAATGCCCATAGTTGTAGATTCTAGTTTGGTTGGTTGCACTTCTTTAGTCGTTACAAGGAGAGAAGTTGATGGAACAGCCTGTTCTTGGTCTGTTTTATTAACAAGACGAACATAACGTACCAAGTGGGTTGCGACAGTTCTATCTGTTAACTGGCTAGCTGGTGTCCATTCTTGAGCATTTGCAGAGTACTCTAGGCTAAGAGCAGGGTTGGCCTGACCTTGGAGCTGGATGCTCTTGACTTGATGAATACGGTCAAGCTTCATTCCTAGATAGCTATGAGCAGGAAGTTTAGTTCCAGCTGGAATTTGAAGTTCATAACGTCCCAAGCTATCCACTACCGGTGTTTCCTTCAAGGCGTCCACGTTGGTATCTGTTAAGTCAAGATTTGGACTATCGACATCTACTGTAAATTCCGCAATTCTCCACCACTTATTTAAGGTTTGTGTATTGCGAATGCGAACAAAACGAGTTGTAAATTCTTGCACGATATCAGAAGTTCGTTGCCCTGATAAATTTTGAAGCGTTGTCCAATTTGTACCATCTGCAGAATATTCGATGACACCAGATGCTAGTTTGTCTCGTTCTCCTTGCATCAGATGAACTCGTTTTACTTTATGCAGTCCACCTAAGTCCATTTGTACCCAGGCTTGCGCTGGTGTGACATTGGTCTGATCAACATGTGCCATCATGGATTCTGTGTTTTCTCGACCATCTTGCATCTGAACAACACTTGTTCCATATTTGTAAACAAGGTTTGGACTTAAACTAATAGTGCCACTAACTTTCTTACTACCCAATTCTAGGGGTCTATTTACAGCTATTTCACGCATGGCGAGCCAAGCATTATCCTTCTTAGCTGTTGCTATCATACGAACAGCTTGAGCTGTGATATCGAGGTCATTAAATTCCAGAATGCGTTCTCGACCAGTATATGCAGGGCTCGTTATGGCTACCCATTCTCCTTTTTCATTTTGATATTCCACAACTGCATTACTAAAGGTATAGTTATCGGCCGTATTAGTACCCGTAGCGAAACCTAATTTGTGTATTTTAATCGCCTTATTAAAGCGTAAGCCTACATAATCACCTCTCTCAATTACAATGGTTGTTTTGGCAATCACATGTGTATCAAAGTCACCATCTGTGACTTCTTTCAATCCGCCTTCTATTCCAGCACGATTCGTAATAAATGTTGTCACAAATTTATCTGGATTCAACATTGCTTGAATATGTAAGGCTAAGTATTCTTTGAGATTATTGATAAATGGTCGAATATGTTGGACACCAAATTCTGCGTATTCATAATGGTCAACGTAAAAGAAGGCATGTTTAACTGACTGGTCATAATGTTTGACTCCTGCCTGATAGTACTCCCATACCTTGGCATCATTCTTTTCAGTAAGACCTTCTGTAGCTGTTAGGAAAGCTTCAAGCGCGTTCATTTGATCTACTGTATTATCTAACCAATAGTGAATTTGTTCGATTAATTTCTGATCGCCTTTTTCTTTAAGTAGAAGAGCATTGGCTTTCAAACCAGCAAAAATGTCCCTCAACTCTTTTCTTTCAGAATCCAGATTTTGACCAGATTTGAGTTTGTTATAGAATTCTGTCAATTTTGGAGCCAATTTTACAGACTCTTCTAATTTAGTGACATGGGGAGGTCTATTTTGATTGCGCATGTGTTTTCCGAGTTCTCGAAAAGCCTTTGAAACACTGCTTTCTTCAAAATGATCGTTGACTACATAGTTAAAGGCCATATCGTTGATTTGTTCAGCTTCTTCTGCACTTCTCCATTGCTTCCATCCATACTGAGCCATATCAAAAAGTGCCACTTTAGATGCTTCAGATTGTTGCATTGGATTTAGCACAATTCCTTGTGCAAGCGATAAATCAACATTTGGATGTAAGAATTTTTCACCACCTCCAAGAATTAGGTGGGGTTTTGTATTGTCATTACATGGCCAGTTAATCCAGAACTGAATTGGACGGTAAGTCTTACCACCTTCTGTTAAATTTTTCTTTAAGTTCGTTAAGAATGTTTGATCAACAGCCCCCCAGACCTTTCCACCAGTAAGAGTTAAATGAACATTTTCAGGAAGATGTTCATTCAAGGTCCGAAGTTCAGCTTCAGTTCCTTGCCCCATGTACCAGGCAGGAACAAAAATCATATCTTTACGGAGACCACTGTATGTTGTTTGTTTTTCAGTCAACCAATTTGTGATATCCTTCATCAAGCGAACATAACTATGGTAACCACCAACTGGGCTTGGTGCATCATCTGCAAGCACACCAAATTCACGCACTCCCACGTCCAACAACTGAGTAAACTTAGCCTTTATTGTTGCAAGGTCAGCCTGGTAATGCGCTTCATTGCCAAAGCGGATACGATTGTTCATAAATGGATGGATGGTCCAAACATAACGTGTTTTCGTTTGATTACCGACACGTGCAAGTTCTCGGATTTCAGCCAGTTTTTCTTCTGGGTAAAGTTCACGCCATTTCTTATTGTGGTATGGATCATCTTTTGGTGCGAAATAGTATTGAGTTAACTTCAATTCACTTCCATAACGCATCAATTCTTTACGATTTTCATTAGACCATGGATTTCCATAGTAACCTTCGATGAAACCACGGTTCTTAATTTCAGCGTAATCTTCCACTGTCACATTGCGAAGAACTGGAACTTGACTTTCCTTAAGCATGTGTTTCAAGGTTGTCAAACCATAGAAGACTGCATCTGTGTCTTTTCCGACGATAGAAATCGAATTATCCTTGATGGTCAAGGCATAGGCATCAATCTTGTCAAAGAGACCTGCTGAAACCTTGGACATATTTTGCTCTGCTTGTGAACCTTGTCCATGCACTCCAAGATAGATATTAGTTGCGCCAGAAACTGCCGTTTTACTAGTTTTGTAAGATACTTGATTGTCCTGCAAGACACTCTTCAAGCGATTACGAGTATAGATATCGAGTTGATCTCCCATAACCAGATTGACTTGCTTACGAAGGGCTGTGACTCCTTCTCCATAAGTCACTTTTTGTGGAGTTGGGAAGACCTTGTACTCTTTCTTGAGATAATCTGCGCTCTTGCTGGCAGCTGCAATACTATCTTCGCTAGCTGGTTTGCTTGCAGTGAATTGATCCGCTAGTTCAACTGTTCCATCACCTGTTTGTTCTACTTTTGGAGTTTCAGGTGTAGTTGGTTGACTAGGTTTAGAGATTTCTTTATCATTTTGTCCTCCACTCATAGCTTCAGACGGCTTTGTTTCATTCTCTGGAATTCCAGGTGCTTCAGCTGGTTTAAGATTATTTGTCGAATCAGTAGAACCAATCGTTCCTGTAGTTTCTCCATTTCCAACTGTCGAGCTAGCTTCCTTCCCAGTATTTTCTTCTGCTTTCTTCAAAACTGCCGCAAGTTCATCAGGTAACTTTTCTAATGGCTCAGCTTGAGTTATAGTTCCCTCTTTATCTCCTACACTACCTGTTTCTGCAGCCTCTACTAGATTAACACCAAAGATACTGGCACCAATCATAACAGAAGCTACTCCAATAGCGAATTTACGAATACTGTAATGACAACGTTTATTGAAAAAATTTTTATCCATCTTTATCTTATCTCCTTTCGTCCAAACACGAAAGTAAACGATTCCATTTTCACTAGTAAAGACGGGGAGGACTAATTGGCCCTCTCCATCTATTCGACTCATTTATCGATTCATTTTTTATCTTCTACCAATCTATACAACTAGAATGGTATTAGGCGCACAGACTAGTCCTCTTTGCGTTTTGCAGTTAATAAAGCTGCTGACAAGGCCAAGGTAACACCTGCCAAGAAAATAGCTGTTTCTGACTGTTTTTCACCAGTTTCTGGCAATCTCTTGTCTTCCTTGGCAACTTGAACTGGTGCTTCTGGAGTCTGAGATTTTTCTAACGAACTTAGTTTAAACTCTGGTTTTTCTACTGTCGGTGCTGGTTGATTACCTACTGTAGCTAGAATACCACGGTACTCTGGAAGTTTATGTTCTAGAGCCATTACAGCATTAACGCCACCCTTAAATTCAGGTTTCTCAACACTTGGTACTGCTTGATCTCCTACTGTGGCTAGAATTCCTGTGTATTCTGGAACTTCATTGACTGCTGCTTCTACAAAGTTAGCACCACCTTTGAATTCTGGAACTTCGTTTACTGCCGCTTCTACAAAGTTAGCACCGCCTTTGAATTCTGGAACTTCATTGACTGGAGCTGGCTCCTCGCCTTTACTACTTGAAATAGTTGTTTTCAGTCCAACTTCAACAATGCGATCCTGAGCCTTTCTTTCTTCAGAATGAACAAGACTTCTAGTAGTACCCAAAACTTGAATATAGTCAACTTTTTCTCCATCCTGACCTTCAGAAACAATACGACGTTGACCTTGAGCAAGTTCAGGATTTTCACGAATAACTTCTTTAAACGGAAGTGAAGTCTTTTCAATTTCCAAACTTGGTACTTCTGCAACTAAGTTCTTAACGCCTTCTGTCGGTGTTGTTTGGAAGGTAGACTTAAAGTGTAAACGATATTCTTTCACCAGATTTCCATCTTTGGAAACAAGACGAACGAGTGTTGGAAGATTTGTATTTCCATGATCCACTACCGTGACTACTCCATGTCCACTAGTTGTCGCAGTGACTTTTGGTTTAGTTCCCATTGTTGTTAGGGTGTACTCTGTCACATTTGGATCAAAGTTTTCCAATGCTTTTCCATCGATCGAAATAGTCGCTGATGGTGTTTCCACTTCTGCTCCCTTGCCTGCAGAATAGGCTGTAAATTCTACAAGTGCAAGACCATTGGTAGTAGCCTTACGAGTCATGCGAGCACGAATAGCTGTCGTTTGAACCGGATCAAAGTTAAACTCGATTGGTTTACCAGCTACTAATTCTCCAGAAGCTTTGTAAGGAATTGGTGCCCAATTTTCTGCCTTATTGAATGGATGATCGGCATTTTCTTCATAACGAGAAATCGTACTTGGTTCTGTAAATTCTGGACCAATATATCTTTCTAGAACCATTTTCTCAGGAGCATCTGTGCCACTATCTTTAAAGAACTGAAGGGCTACTTTTCCGATAGATTGAGAAGTAATTTTTCCATCCTTCTTAAAGAGTAATCCAACAGAAGTTTCTTGATTTTTCGGAGTACGAGACCAGTTTGTCCAACGTCCATCTTCATTGTATTTTCCATCATTGATATAGAAAATTCTATCATGTGAAGCTGCTTGAGTATCGTTCGTTGTCGAAGCAAAGGCTTTAGAATCTTTGTCATTGTTGCTTGGATTTTCTGAAATGATTTGATTGCCTTTAGAAACAACTGTCACCTGCATGATAGTTGTTAGATTTGTACCAATAACATGACCGGTAACTTGGAATGTTCCCTCATGCTCTGTCGCATGTTCAGGAATAGCATCCCACTTCACTGCAAGTTTATCTGTAGTCCAATTAGTTGAAGTTGGATAATAAACACTTACTTCTGAAGGAAGTTGAAGATTGTCTCCAACATTCAAGATTTTAGCACTGTTTTCTGCAGCAAGAGGTTGACTAGTTTCTCTCTCATCATTACGGTAGATTCGATATTCTTTTAAAATAGTACCATCTTCAGCCTTCAAAATAAGACGTGTCGCACCTTTTGGACTTGTTGCTGGAACAAGAGTAACCAAACCATTGTTGCTAGCTGTTGCAGTAATTTCCTTGCTAGATTGAGGAATATAATAATCTGTTTTCGATGGATTAAAGTGTTCAAGATCCTTGCCATCTACTTTGATAGAAATATCTGAACTTGTTTCACTTAAGACCTTGTTTCCAAGGACAGTTAGCTCTGTCAAACCAACACCTGATGTTCCATCAGCCTTCTTCATACGAATACGCACAGCGTAGGTTTCGACCTTGTCAAAGGTAAAGTGATTGGTTTGAGTTGCAGATAGCTGACTTGGAGCATGTAAGTTTTCAACTGCTTTCCAATTGTCTGGATTATTAAATGGATGATTAGTATCACGCTGAGCATGACTGACATCACTTGGTAAATCTGGAATTTCTTTACCTACATAATATTCAACTACATATTCTTTTGGAAGACCAATTGCTCCATCAGTATAGAAATCAACTGATAAATTGTTGACAAAACGTTTCGTCAAGTCTCCTGAATTACCAAACAAGATAGAAGCCCAGTCATTATCAGTATTTGTTCTCCAAGTAGTCCATCTATTTTTAGCATCTGTTGGCGTTCTTGACACAGTCAGGTCGTTCAAGGTATTAGCTGAATCATCTCCTCCTGTATTGGACACAATGGCAGCTGGCAATTGCGAACCTGTCCATTGTTTAGAGATATTATTTCCAGCAACAACTTGACTAGATACTCGAACATGAGCTTTAGTGGTCAGATTGCTACCCACTAAACGACCATTGATTTCATAGACTCCTTCAGTTTGACTAAAGTTGGCTGGAACCTGATCCCAAACTACATCTTTATAGATAGTTGTTCCATTAGAATGGTAAGCACGAACATTAGCTGGCAATTGAACTGTCTCACCCTTAGGTACTGTGAGGCTGACTTCCTCTGCAACTTGTAAGCCTTCAACTGTCACCGTTGCTTGAGCTTCAATGTCTGTGCCTTCTACATGTCCTTTAAGGGTAAAGCTATGATAGCGACCCAATTCTTTTTCATCTACCTTGTCCCAAGTTACAGATACTTTGCGTGGCAAGCCCTTATCAAATTCTGCCCCAACTTCTTTAGGTAGATTCGGTTGCTGATTAATGTCTGTAGAAATAGATACAGGATGAAGTTTCACAATCTTCTTGCTGACTTTATTCTCTTTAATCACTACTTCAGTAGTTACAGATTCTGTTTCCTCTGTTTGATTATCGATTCGAGGTGTCAAAGTCACTCTTCCCTTAGTATAGAGCAATAGATTCTGACCATTTACCTCAAGATGCCCACCATCAGATGATTTAGCTTCTAGGTGAATATCTGAAGCTGAAAATTCTGTTTGAGAACCATCCTCATAACTACCAATGACACGATAAGTTAAAACCTGATCTTCAGTAGCAGTTTCTTTTCCTTCCACAACTACTTCCAAACGTTTCAAGGCAGGAGCTTCCTTCACAAACTGAATTAGGTAAGTTTGAACCAAGTCACCCTTTTGGTCACTCAAGAAGACAGAAGCCTGATAACCATTATCAGCAGAAGCTTGCTGAACAGTTACTTGATAACCAGTAGTCTGAGCCCCAACACTTGGAATTGTTCCGGTGTAAGGAAGGGATACACGGTAATAAGTCTTGCCAGACTCGAAGTTCTCAAGAGCTTTATCCCCAACAGTAAGTCCTGTAATGCTACTTGTTGTTTCCTTACTGCTTGCGATAAAGGTTGCCGTAACTTCATGGCCATCATCTACCAATTTACCAGTAGCTTCCGTACGTCCCCCTTCCTTGGTCAAAGCAGCAGGATCTTTCAAGGTCCAAGAAACAACATCAGTATCAATCAAGCTACCATCTGTCAGAACAGCTGTGACTGTTTTATCCAAATCAGCTGCAGTTGTACCAACTGGTACTGTAGCAACTTTTGGTAACCATTTATCTAAGGCAATCACTTTTACAAGTGCCTCAGCTTTGGCTTCAAAACCTTCTACACGTCCAGATACTTTTTTCTCACCTGCACTTGTAAGCAAGTCAGATGGCACGTCCCATGTTACAGTCTTTTCCTCAACACTACCGTCGCTATAAATAGCTGTTACTGTTTGAGGCAATTCAGGATTTGTTGTCACGTCAGTTGTTGCTTTTACAGGAGCAAAGGCTACAAAGTGACGGTTTTCTTTCTTACCAGACACAGTTGCGACCGTTGCGCTATCAGAAGTTAAACCAGCAGAATCTGCATAAAGAGTAAATTTACCTTCTTTTTCTGTTGATTTTACAATGACAACTCCTTTACCATTGAAAGCACGTCTTTGCCATGTTCCATCTGCTTGAGCTTTGTAACGCTCACGGCTAGCTTGTTCTCCATTATCGACCCCAACAATTTGTCCTTGACCATGAAGATTGAAATGAACAAGATTATTCGCTGTCGGAACCACATTCCCATCGCCATCAACAATTTCGTAATGGATGTAGGATAGGTCTTTCCCATCTGCAGTGATAACATGCTCTTCTTTAGTCAGACGAACTCTTGCTGGTTCCCCTGCAGTTGTCACACTATCACGCGCAATTTCTTTGCCATTTTCATCTCTAGCAATCGCAGTCAGTGTGCCGGGTTGGTATTTCACAAGCCACTCAAGATACAATTCACTTGGTTTAGCCCCTTCATGATAAGGACGTCCATCTTCTGTCCTTTTCTTCGTATATTCCTTTTTACCAAGCGACTGTCCATTTAAGAACAATTCTACACTTGCAGCATTTGAGAAGGTACGAACTGGAACCTTTCCATCGACTAGCATCTTGCGATCCTTAAGTGTCTCTTCAGTCCAGTTCCAATGTGGTAAAATGCGTACAGTTGGCTTTTCTTTAGCACTATACCACTCACTGCGATAAAGGTAGAAATCATTTTTTGGTAAACCAGCCGTATCGATGATACCAAAGTAAGAGCTTTTTACAGGTGTATTATCTTGGTTATGCCATGGAGTTGGTTCACCAATATAATCAAACCCAGTCCAGATAAATTGTCCGGCATAGCCAGCGCGATCACGGTCAAAAGTCCATGACTCAGTAGCTGTTCTTCCCCACCCAACACGGTCGTTACCATAATCAGATTGTTCATAGTGACGATTTGGACGGTTATCGTGTCCAAGGATTTGAGCAGGATTGTAATAAGAATCACGCGTTCTAGTAGCTGAAGAGGTTTCAGAACCATAAATGAGCCAATCTGGATGCGCTCTACGAACCGCATCATAAAAACGTTCACCATAGTTCATACCGACAGCATCCATGATTTCTGCGAGTTTCAAAAAATCACCTGTTGCTGCACGACTAAATTTATTTTCACCCATGGTGACATAACGCTCAGTATCAATCGCCTTGATAATAGCCTTCAGACGTTTAGCAGTTTCGATAGAGCGAGGACTACCATTTGCCTCTTCTACCTCATTTCCAAGAGACCACATGACGATAGACGGATTGTTCTTATCACGTTCTACCATTGTTCTAAGATCAAAATCAGACCACTTCTCCCCCTTCTTAGCTTCAGGATGAGTTGCATCTTGATCAAAGAACCGTCCATAGTCGTATGTTTTCTTACCACCATACCAGGTATCAAAAGCTTCCTCTTGCACCAAAAGACCTAAACTAGCTGCAGCATCAAGCAACTGAGGACTAGCTGGATTGTGGGTTGTTCGAATAGAGTTAACCCCCATATCTTTCAGGAGTTTTAATTTACGATAGGTAGCCTTATAATTTTCTTCTGCACCCAAAGCTCCATTATCATGGTGAATACTTACTCCGTGGAATTTCATGCGTTCACCATTCAGAGAGAAACCATCCTTAGCAGTCCAATTGAAATAACGGTAACCAAATGTATCTTCTGTTACATCAACTAGTTGACCTTCTTTATAAACCTTTGTTTTCAGCACATACAGTTGAGGATGATAACTTTTTGTCGTCCAAAGAGTTGGTTTATTAACTAGGATTGTTTGTCTGAAATCTGCAACTTCATTTTCTGCTAAATTCTTCGTTTCAGAGCGAACTAATTCTGATACAACCTTGCCTTCCTTAGTGAAAATTTGTTGTTCCACAAAGACTTTAGCAGCCTTCTTATCCGTATTCTTAATCTTACTTTGAACCTGTGTTTCAACATTCCCTTCTTTTTGCTCAGCAAGTTTTGGAGTAGTGATATGATTACCATTTTCGGTAACATGAACTTTATCACGATAACTAAGGGTTACATCACGATAAATACCACTTCCAGAATACCAACGACTACTTGGTTGTTTATTGGTCACTTGAACAGTAATTGAATTTTCACTACCATCCTTGTTTAAAAACTTAGTGATATCATAAGAAAAATGATTATAGCCACTTGGATAATGTCCTACAAATTTACCATTTACATAGACCCTAGAATCCATGTAAACACCGTCAAAATTGATACGTACATCCTTGTTCTTATCAGCTTCATTAACTGTGAACGTTTTGCGATACCAAGCCGTTCCACCATTTAACTGTCCACCTTCGTTTCGAGCAGGAGACTTATGGTCAAAATCAAAATAAATACTCCAATCATGCGGAAGATTCAATTTAGACCAATCATGAACATCCACATCTTTTTTTGAAAAATCGCCTTGGGCATTTAGTTTAAAATACCAATCTTTATTAAAATCTTGTTTTCGCTCCGATAATAGCTGTTTTTCCTTTTCAACTTCAGCTTTGTTTGACTCTCCAGATAGTGCTTGCGATTTTTCAGAAGAAGGTTTGATCTCTGTGTCTGATTTCACTTGGTCCTTTTCAGAAGTTTTTTTAGAATCCTCTTTTACTTCTGTTCCAGCTGTTACTGCAGATTCAACAGGCTTTGGATTTGCCTCTTCAGATTTCTGTTTGTCCTCAGCTTTGTTTCCTTCTTCTACTTTATTTGGAGTTTCCACTTTAGGGCTAGCTAATTCATGACTACCCTCATTAGCAGGTCTAGTAGGTTCTGTATCCTTAGTCACTTTATCTTCTGTCGACTCAGCTTTGGGTTTTACAAACTCACGCCCACCATTCTCATCAGCCTTTGCGATAGCAGCTGCCACATCATCAGGAAGCTTATCTAAAGGCTGAGGTTGATGAACAGTTGTTTCTCCTGTTTGAGTATTGGATGAAGCCACCTCCTCAGCTTGTACAGCTGAAATGCCAAATATACTAGCCCCAATCATTACAGATGCCGCACCTATTGCAAATTTACGAATGCTATAATGACAACGTTTATCAAAAAGTCTTTTGTTCATTAAAATCCTCATTTCTTTTTCTCGATACAAAGTAAGCGTTTTCTTTATTTTAAAAAACAACCTCCTTCTGAATACACAAACACGTACCAAGTTCGATAATATATTTTATATATTGAATATATCAAAACACGCCTGAAATTGCAATCATTTTCCATTAATTTAACCTAATAAAATGGTATATAAAAAGTTCATTCAAAAGAAATAGGTGCAATGAAAGTAGCTTTGGGTTCTAGGCACTTTCCAATACATATTTAATTGCATTAATAACAGTTTTAGACTTTAAATTTATAGTTTATGGACTCATATCATTATAGACTGCATTATATAAAAAGAAGGTAAAACATTATTCTACCTTCTTTTTTCCTATTTTCTATCCAATGTCCGAAGTGCTGCTTGATAAGTTTGCTCCATCAGCATGGTAATGGTCATAGGACCTACACCTCCAGGAACTGGTGTGATGTGGCTAGCAAGTGGGGCAACTGCCTCATAATCCACATCCCCACAGAGCTTTCCGTTTTCATCGCGGTTCATCCCAACGTCAATGACTACCGCACCTGGTTTGACAAAGTCAGCAGTCACAAACTTGGCGCGGCCGATTGCTACTACGAGAATATCTGCTTTAGCAGCCACCTTAGCAAGATGATGAGTCCGTGAGTGGGTCAAAGTCACTGTCGCATTCTTTGCCAAAAGAAGCTGGGCCATAGGTTTTCCAACGATATTGGAACGACCGATGACGACCGCATGTTTACCTTCCAAATCAATTCCATATTCATGAAACATTTCCATAATTCCTGCAGGTGTTGAAGGAATCATGACTGGGTGACCAGACCAAAGACGCCCCATGTTCAGGGGATGGAAACCATCTACGTCCTTTTCAGGATCAATGGCCAACAAAATCGCTTCTTCATCGATATGTTTGGGTAAAGGTAACTGGACCAAAATCCCATGCCAAGCTAAATCTTGATTGTATTTGGCAATCAAGTCTAACAATTCCGATTGGGTAATGGTTTCTGGAACTCGCACAACTTCACTATGGAAACCAGCCGCAAGGGCTGACCTCTCCTTGTTGCGAACATAGACTTGGCTGGCAGGGTTGTCCCCAACCAAAATCACTACCAAACCAGGTACTAGCCCCGTTTCTTCCTTTAATCTTGTTGTCTTTTCAGCCAGCTGTCCTTGTAACTTAGCTGCTAGAGACTTCCCATCAATAATCTGTGTCATATCACTTCTCTTTTCTTTCAAATATCTTCCATTATACCAAAAACTGCTAATCCCCTCTAACACTTCTTTTTTAGGCTATCTTATAGTTTCAAACTATAAGAAAAAGGAGCGGATATTCCATCCAACTCCTTATTCTTATTAGAAAATCTAATTAGATTTAATCTTCTTTTTTCTTACGAGTAAGAAGTCCAATCCCTCCTAGTGCTCCAAGAAGTCCGAGCGATGCTAGACTAGCGCTAGCTTCTGTACCTGTGTTAGGCAACTCTTTTTGACCTTCAACATATTTAGGTGTTTCTTGTTTAGAAGATTTAGAAGGTTGAGCTGGTTTAGCAGGTTTTTCTACTTCCCTAGGATTTGGAACATAGTTAATTACTGTATCTTGACTTGGATCTGTTGGGATGTTTGGTACTACATATCCTTTTGTTGGATCTTTCGGATCAACTGGTTTAAGTGGGTTGCCATCTTTATCTTCTGGAGTGAATCCTGGAACGTATGGTAACACTTCTGTTGGTTGTCCTGGTTTTGTTGGATCTGTTGGATCATTTGGATACTTGATTGGGTCTGTTGGTTGTCCTGGGATGTTTGGAATCCATGATCCGATTGGTTTGTAAACGTATGTTACTGTTGAACCATCTGTGCCAATCTTACCTTTAGCGTCTCCATCTACACGAACAAGTAGGTGTCCTGGAATTACTTTTCCAGTTGTTGTGTACTCATCTCCTACTTTTCCTTCTGTTGTTTCTGAAGGGATTAAGTCTTTGCCTTTTTCATCTACATATTTAACTACTAGTTTARCTTTGTTTGCTACGTAGTTAATTACTGTATCTTGACTTGGATCTGTTGGGATGTTTGGTACTACATATCCTTTTGTTGGATCTGTTGGATCAACTGGTTTAAGTGGATTGCCATCTTTATCTTCTGGAGTAAATCCTGGTACGTATGGTAACACATCTGTTGGTTTACCTGGTTTTGTTGGATCTGTTGGATCGTTTGGATATTTGATTGGAGTTGTTGGTTGACCTGGGATGTTTGGAATCCATGAACCAAGTGGTTTGTATGTTACCACTTCTGTAGTGTTTTCTGAGTCTGCAGTTACTTTTGTAGTTGGTACTGTTACTTTATCAGCTAAGTATCCTTTAACTACTGGTGATTTCACTTCAGCCAAGTCTTGAGCTGGTGTCCAATCTCCGTATGTAACCTCACCTGTAACCAAGTTAACTTTCGCTTCACGTGTGAATTTAGCTTCTTGTGTTACTGTTTTTGGAGTTCCATCTTCGTTTAATACTGGAGTTCCATCTTCGTAAACATAAGTAATTGTACGTGTTACTGTTTTGTTTAGATCTTTTTCTTCCAAACCAGCTGGGTATTTAGGTCCGTCTGGGTTGTTTGGATCAACAGGTGCCCCTGGTGTTTTTGGTTGATCTGGTGTAACTGGTACAACACGTTCTTTAAGTGTTACTTTGAACTCTTGATCAGTGTCTTTATCTTTATCGAACTTACCACCTTCTGGGTATGTATTAGATACTAATTCATATCCTTTGTTTTCAAGTTCTTTAATTTTCGCTTTTACATCAGCTTCTTTTGTTAATGGTGTATCTGAGTCACCTTCTTCAGTAATAGCGTCAACACCTGGAATTGGATTTCCTTTTTCATCTACGAAAGTAGTCTTAGCTTTTTGCGTATCCTTCACATAGTTGATTGGTGTATCCTCACCTGGGTTAGTTGGGACACTTGGTACTTCATAACCTTTAGTTGGATTGTTTGGATCTACTGGTTTAAGTGGTTGACCATTGCCATCTTTTGGAGTGTATCCTGGTACATATGGTACTACTTCTGTTGGTTGTCCTGGTTTGGTTGGATCTGTTGGATCATTTGGATACTTAATTGGGTTTGTTGGTTGACCTGGGATGTTTGGTACCCATGAACCAAGTGGTTTGTAGGTTACTACTTCCTTGATATCTTCAGAATCACCTGTTACGTTTACTACTGGTACACTTGCTTTGTCAGCTAAGAATCCTTTAACTACTGGTGATTTAACTTCAGCTAAATCTTGTGCTGGAGTCCAATCTCCATATGTAACTTCTCCTGTAACTAAATTAACTTTCGCTTCACGTGTGAATTTAGCTTCTTGTGTTACTGTTTTTGGAGTGCCGTCTTCGTTTAATACTGGAGTGCCATCTTCGTATACGTATGTAATTGTACGTGTTACTGTTTTGTTTAGATCTTTTTCTTCCAAGCCAGCTGGGTATTTAGGTCCGTCTGGGTTATTTGGATCTACTGGAGTTCCTGGTGTTTTTGGTTGATCTGGTGTAACTGGTACAACACGTTCTTTAAGTGTTACTGTGAACTCTTGATCAGTGTCAACATCTTTATCAAAGACGCCATCTGTTGGATATGTATTAGAAACTACTTCATATCCTTTGTTTTGAGCTTCTTTGATTCTCGCAGCGATTTCATCTGCTTTTGTAAGTTTGTCTCCACCTTTACCTGTTTCAGAGATTGGCGTGTTACCTTCCACCTGCTTAACATTACCATCTTTGTCTTGGTAGACAAATGTTGTTTTAGCTTTTTGGATTGGTGAGTAAGTTACTACATATTCGTAATCTTCATCTGTTGCAGTTGTTGGCTGTACCGGAACTTTTTCTACACTTGCAATGTAACCTTCTTTTTGAGGTACTGTTACTTCTGGAAGATTTGTATCTCCGTTACCTACCCAATTAACGTAAATAGGCTTATCATTGGAGTCAACTGCAGCTTTACCATCAGAATTTAATTTGACAGTACCTGTATAACTTACTGTTTGTTTAGTTGGTTCAAACACCTGTTGCCCTGCAAGATTTTTAACATCGTCTGCATACACATACTTAATTGTACGGTTTACTTCTTCAACCTTAGTTTTCTTAACATATGAATAAATAACATTGTTAACATAAGCATTAGGATTCAAACCAGCCGCGGTAATTTCATCTGCAGTATATATATCACGAATCCGTTTATCACTAACATTAATAGTTCCTGCAGGACCTTTTGGAGGAATTTCAGCTAATATATAATCAACCCCAGCAATAGGTTTAACCAAATCTGGAATTTGATTCGTAACATCATATTTTTTACCTAGAATATTTTTTGTTTCATACGTACCATCTTCCTTAAGAGGTGCATATCCATTATATTCTGTCGGTATATATCCAATAATTTTACCAGTTTCTAAATCTTTTAAAGTTAAAGTAACTGCCCCAGTCTCAACAGTGGTTGAACCATTCGGTATAACACTAACTTCCCAACCATTGTTAACTTTAGTAGCAATTTCTTCTGTTTGACCATTTAATGGAGTCCCGCCTGTAACTGATAAAGTTGCGCTAGTTTTGTCATTACCAACTGTACTTCCCTTAGCAACTCGCCCTAATTCATCATATTTTATTTTTGAAAAATCATCTGAGAAGGTACGAGGTGTCAATACTTTTTCAATCCCTAGCTTATCTAAAGCCATAGAGACAGTTGAACCCTCTTGAATAACACCATCAATGACTTCTAGTTCCAATCGAGTTGGTGATTTCAATGTAGCTTTTAATGTAAAGCTTGTATCTCGGCCATCTTGGAGAATCCAAACATTATTTTGATTAGCTTGAACATTTGACCAACGGTTAGATGGCCTATATGTCACTTCTGAACTCTTAATAGAATTCTTTCCATTTCCCAATTCACGGAAATAAGTGAACTCATCATTTGGTAAATCAATTGTAAATTTAGATCCTTTGCTATAGCGAACATCAGTATCTGTATTAATAACTACAGAATCATTCTTTTTCACAAGTGAAGAGCCATTATAGTTAACACCATTGTCAGTCAACAAAGAGACACTAGTCGACTGCTTCTGAACACTCGGCTTAGTTGCTTTATGTATGTAAGTATGTTCCAGAACTTTTTGGCCATCTACCTTAATCTCCGCAGTGTATTCTGTATCCTTAGAAATTTGAGGAGCATAATATCCACTACCTGTTAAATTTTCAACAGAATATGTTGTAACCGGATAATTACTAGCTTTTTCGTTCCATTCTATTGTATAAGTAATAGTTCCTACTTCATTGGGAATAGCTGGTTGCTCTGCAAGACGTTCTTCATAAGTCATTCCATCTTTCATACGTTGAGCCCAATATGGACTTGTTGTACCTTTGTTACCTGTAGAATTACTTTGGGCAGCAGATTTCACCACACCTATCGTTGTACCATCCGCGGCTTTTATTGGTGTTCCTACCTTGAATGCATCACCAAATCCTGCTAAATTTTTTAATTCAATTTTAGTAGTATCACCCTTTTGAGTTCTAGACGTGTCAAAAGAAATTTCTATTCCCCATGCCGTTGGTGCTGAATTATCAGCATTCATAGTAATATAAGCGTTTTGAACGTTTACTACGGCTTTTCCTTCTTTTATAAGAGCTTTACCAGTATGAGTTTCAGCTAATACAGCTTCAACTTTACCTGCATGGCCTGCACGTTTCATTTCAGCATAAACTGCTTCAATTGCGGCTGAAAGACGGTTCACTTGGGCTACCATCTGATCTTTAGAAGCATCAGATGAAAGTAAACCTTTAGATGCTACTGCTTCTAACTTAACAGCAGCAATTGCAGCTGACAATTTTTGTTTAGCTTCAACATCTTTAGCTTCCTTATCTGAAAAGTTTGAAGCAACTGTTGCCATTACTTCTGCTTCTGAAGTCAATTGAGTAAGAACTGTCTTCACTTCATCTTTAGGTTTTACTGTTTCAGCTTTTTCAGATGTTTCTTTGTCAGTTTTTTCTTTAGCTACTTCTTTTTTGTCAGCTTGCTCTTTATCAGATTTTTCTGTTGCAGCTTTATCAGTAACTTCTTTTTCTGCTACAGGTTTAGCTTCTTCTTTTACTTCAGATTTTTCATCTGCTTTTACAGCATCAAGCTTTAATTCTGGAAGTTCTTCAACAACTGGTGTTGTTATGGCTGAATCAGGTTTCTGTTTATCAGGATTTGTAATTTCTGTAGCCTTTGCAGAACCAGTGTTCGTCTCATCAGCTTTGACAGCATTTGTTCCTAATAGGAGAGCAGTTCCCAATAGAACACTAGCGGCACCAAAGCTATACTTACGAATAGAAAAGCGTTGAGCTCTTCTACCATGGTATTTTTCCATTCTTGAATACATGTTTTCTCCTTTTTTAAAATATGTGTTAATTACGGAATTACACCCAAGTATTTAAACAACGCCTCCATTTCCAGCTTAATTTATACATTAAAGCAGCTACACTTAGGTACTTAATTCCTAATTTACATTATAACATTATTTCAACTAAACTGTCTACGTTTATGTACAAAATATGAGGATTTTTCTATATATATATATCAATCGCTGTTTTGTGTAATTTCATCATAAAAAATAAAAGGCCAATTTGACCTTTTACTTTTATATATTTATTTACGGTTTAATACGGTGCAACATACGTGGGAATGGGATAGCTTCACGGATGTGTTTTGTTCCTGCTGCAAAGGTTACCATACGTTCGATACCGATACCAAATCCTCCATGTGGAACTGTACCGTATTTACGAAGATCAAGGTAGAATTCATATTCTGTACGATCCATGCCAAGTTCATCCATCTTAGCGACAAGGGCATCGTAGTCCTCCTCACGCATAGATCCACCGATGATTTCTCCATAGCCTTCTGGAGCAAGCAAGTCTGCACAAAGCACGCGCTCTGGATTTCCAGGAACTGGTTTCATGTAGAAGGCCTTGATGGCTGCTGGGTAATTCATGACAAATGTTGGTACACCAAAGTAGTTTGAAATCCATGTTTCGTGTGGTGAACCAAAGTCATCACCATGCTCAAGGTGTTCGTAGTCAGCGTCTTCATCATTTTCATGCTCTTGCAAGAGGTCAATAGCTTGATCATAAGTGATACGTTTGAATGGCTCTGCAATGTAGCGTTTCAAGAGCTCTGTATCACGTTCCAAGGTTTCCAAAGCTTGAGGCGCACGGTCAAGAACACCTTGAAGAAGAGCTTTTACATAAGCTTCTTGCAAGTCAAGCGACTCATCGTGTGTCAAGTATGAGTACTCTGCATCCATCATCCAGAACTCAGTCAAGTGACGGCGCGTTTTTGATTTTTCAGCACGGAATACGGGACCAAAGTCAAAGACACGACCAAGTGCCATAGCACCTGCTTCTAGGTAAAGCTGACCTGATTGGCTCAAGTAGGCTGGCGTACCGAAGTAGTCTGTTTCAAAGAGTTCTGTTGAATCTTCTGCCGCATTTCCTGAAAGAATTGGGCTATCAAACTTCATGAAGCCGTTCTTGTCAAAGAATTCATAAGTTGCGTAGATGATCGCGTTACGGATTTGCATCACTGCTACTTGCTTGCGAGAACGGAGCCACAAGTGACGGTTGTCCATCAAGAAGTCTGTTCCGTGTTCTTTTGGTGTAATTGGGTAATCTTGAGATTCACCGATCACTTCGATGTCTGTAATATCCAACTCATAACCAAACTTAGAACGTTCGTCTTCTTTGACAATTCCTGTCACATAAACAGACGTTTCTTGGCTCAAGCGTTTGATAACATCAAACTTCTCAAGTCCTACTTCTTCACCAAATTTTTCTACAAAGTTTGGTTTAAAGGCCACACCTTGGAAGAAAGCTGTTCCATCACGCAATTGCAAGAAAGCGATTTTTCCTTTTCCTGATTTGTTGGCAACCCAAGCACCAATCGTCACTTCTTGACCAACATAGTCTTTTACATCGATAATCGTTACACGTTTTGTCATTATTTTTCCTTTTCTTTTTCTTTTATTTTTCCATAAATGCTTTCAAGCGTTTAACTGCTTCTTTAAGCGTGTCTAGGTCTGTCGCATAGCTGAGGCGCACATTTTCTGGCGCTCCAAATCCTGCTCCTGTAATCAAGGCCAGACCAACTTCTTCAAGAATAGCCGTTGTAAATGCTGTTACATCGCTATAACCTTTCATCTCCATAGCTTTTTTGACATTCGGAAAGAGATAGAAAGCTCCTTGTGGTTTTACAACTTCAAAACCAGGGACTTCACACAAGAGTGGATAGATGGTATTGAGACGTTCTTCAAATGCTTGACGCATAACTTCCACAGAATCTTGCGGTCCAGTTAGGGCTTCGATAGTTGCATATTGTGAAACAGCAGTTAGGTTAGAAGTTGTTTGACCTGTCAATTTGCTCATAGCAGCGATGATTTCTGGATCACCCACTGCATAACCTACTCGCCAACCTGTCATGGCATAAGCTTTTGATACACCGTTAATAACAATGGTTTGCTTGCGAATGGCTTCTGATAGACTAGAGATTGGTACGAACTCATTCCCGTTATAGACCAAACGACCATAAATATCATCTGCTAGGATGAGAATGTCATGTTCAACAGCCCAATTTCCGATAGCCAAGAGTTCCTCACGGGTGTAAATCATTCCTGTCGGATTGGATGGCGAATTCAACACCAAAACCTTAGTTTTATCTGTACGAGCTGCTTCTAACTGCTCTACGGTCACCTTAAAGTGATTGTCTTCCTTAGCTTGAACAAAGACTGGAATCCCTTCTGCCATCTTGACCTGGTCTCCATAACTAACCCAGTATGGAGTTGGAATAATAACCTCATCTAAAGGATTGATTACAGCCATAAAGAAAGTATAGAGGGAGAACTTGGCACCTGTAGCAAAGGTAACCTCGTTACTTGCGACAGAATAGCCATAGTAGCGCTCGAAGTAGGTATTCACCGCAGCTTTTAATTCTGGTAGACCTGAAGCTACTGTATAGAAGGAAGCCTGTCCTTCTCGAATAGCTTTAACTGCTGCATCCTGAATATTTTCAGGAGTGTGAAAATCTGGTTGTCCCAAGGTCAAGAAAAGGACATCCTTACCTTGAGCTTTTAATTTTTTTGCTCTCGCATCACTAGCTAAAGTGACACTTTCTTCCATTTCTAAAACACGCTTGGATAGTTTCATAAGCCCTCCTTATTGAGCAATGCTCCTGTTTCAAAATCTACTAGATAAAAATCAGAGCCTGACTTTACTTCCCAGATTGGCTTGTCTTGATAACGGCCAAAGGTTATCTTGTCAATCTCGCCAGCTCCTTTTTCCTTCGAAACCGCTTCTGCTTTTTCTTGTGAAATACCATGATTTAGCTGATAAACGTAAATCTTATGGTCATCTTTACCAATCAGGACAGCAAGCGCTTCTTGCTGTTTATTATGACCAAGAACACTGTAGTAAGATTCCAAGCCATTGTATAAATCAACCTGATCAGCCTGCTCTAATCCTGCATACTGCTGAGCTAATTTTTCTCCTTCACTTTTAGCTGTTTGATAGGGTTTCATGCCGAGAGAAACCAGATACAGAAAGGAAGCACTGATAACCACAAACAAAATCGTCATCCCTAGACCATACTGCCACAGTAGATTATTTTTTGCTTTATTTTGTCTTTTTTTCACTCGTCTATTTTACCATCTATTGGGCTTTATTACAAGTGAATGCAAGAACAAACCTATATTATTTCTTCCTTCAAACAAAACAGATTTTTCTTAGCTAAAACCGAGCAAGAAAATTAAAGACAGCTCCAAAATCAACCTATTAAAAAACCTGAGCTTGGCACTCAAGTTTTTAGAAGTTCTTTTAATCTATGGTATTATTTTATTATCTATTCTTTTAGCCATTTTTCCTAAAAATACAGGCAGTAGAAGGCTAATCATGACTAAAAAGAATCCTAGATAAAGAAATGCTACTACAAAGCCTAAATGGTCAATCAACCACCCTGTCAGTGGGAAGAATACAATCATACTTAGGCTAAACATCATAGAGTAGACACTCAGCATGGTTGCCCTTACTTCACTTGGGAGTCGCTCTTGCAAATCATTATCAAAAATCGGCTGAAAAAGAGCATATAGAGCATTACTAATCAAATAAACCAAAATATAGATTAGAGGTGTTCCAAAGTAGGACAGCAGGTAGGTAACTCCAGTCAGCAGGACGAGAATAGGGAAAAGCTTCAAGGCGGCATATCTCTTTCCAATCTTACTCGCTAGATAGACTGCGACGATATTCAAGAGACTTCCAAGTAGCATAACTGCTGAAATTTGCCAGCTACTTAAATCCGGTAACTGATTTTGATAGTAAAAATAAAACATGCACATGAGTGTCCCAACAATCTGAGACAAAATCATCCAGTTGAAGAGCATAGGATTTCGCTCCAACTCTTCCTTAACAGTCCACATAATCTGTTTCATGGTCACACTATCAGTTTTTTCTAGCTTGACACTGGGCTCTTTCAGCATCCAAATCAAGACAAGAACTATGATAGAAGTGGCAATCATGATATAGTAGGTCAGGTGCAATTGACCATGGCAAAAAATCCCGCCAACACTGTCCCCAAAGAACGAGTTCCTTCTGCTACTCCTGACATGAAACTTGAAATGGATAGATAGCGCTCCTTTAGCCCAGCCTCTACAGCCGAGTCATAGACCATTGCTGCACTTGTTCCTGAATCAAAATTATAAGACAAGGCACTTATCGCCATAGCTAGCGCATAAATCCAAAAATTTCCCTGCCCAGCCAACATAAGAATAGAAGACACAATCCCTGCTATACGACTTAAATAAAGGTTGGTCTTATAGGAATAGCGGTCAGCTAACATACCAGATGGAATTTCACAGAGAAGACTGGTCGTATGAAAAATACTCTCCAGAAGTCCAATCTGCCAAAGAGACATTCCGTTTTGACTGAGAAAGAGAATCCAAAAACTGGTAATCCCTAGAAATGCAAAAAACTCAACTCCGGCCATCAGGCCAATATTTTTCCGATAATTTCTTATTAACATCTTTTCTCCTTAACAAGTGTATTATTATTTCTTTTGTCCGTCACTTGTTAATCTTTGCCTTACATGATCTCCACCCCTTTTAGAAGCATTCTTCAATGCCATTATTGTTCCTTTAATGATTTATGAAATGATACCGGAAAATAGCTGTTCTGCGGTTTCTATTGCTAGTTTTCTTGTTTATTTTAGCACTTATGTCATTATATTACAAGAGAATATTGGAATACTCCTATAAAATCAAAGAAAACTAAAATCCAAAAAACAGTTCTTACTTTTCCAGTGGCAACTGACTAGAGTTTCAGCAATTTTATAATTTTCAAATAAACTCTGAGCAAATTTCTTGCAAGTCCTTTTGTTTTGTTGTAATATATTTTATAACAACGAGAGACTTCTCGGAAATTTAAGAAAAAGGAGACACATCATGTCTAAAAAAGTATTATTTATCGTCGGATCACTACGTCAAGGTTCTTTCAACCACCAAATGGCTCTCGAAGCTGAGAAAGCACTTGCTGGTAAAGCAGAGGTTAGCTACCTTGATTATTCAACCCTTCCTCTCTTCAGCCAAGATTTGGAAGTTCCAACACATCCAGCTGTAGCTGCTGCTCGTGAAGCAGTTCTCGCTGCGGATGCCATCTGGATTTTCTCTCCAGTCTATAACTTCTCTATCCCTGGTACGGTGAAAAACTTGCTTGACTGGCTATCTCGCGCTCTTGACTTGTCTGATACACGTGGCGCTTCTGCCCTTCAAGACAAGTTTGTCACAGTATCATCTGTAGCCAATGCAGGTCACGATCAACTCTTCGCTATTTACAAAGACCTCTTGCCATTCATCCGTACACAAGTCGTTGGTGACTTTACTGCTGCACGTGTTAACGACTCTGCCTGGGCAGACGGAAAATTGGTTCTTGAAGAAACAGTCCTAAACTCACTTGAAAAACAAGCTCAAGATTTGGTAGCCGCAGTTCAGTAAAAAATAGAGAATTTTAAGAAGTCCTTAATATAAAAATGAGCCACTTTAAATTTAAAGTTGCTCATTTTTTGTGCTATTTAATACTATACTACTAGTTAAATCAGTATTAACACTTTATATTTAGCGATGTCTTCTAGCATGACCACGAGTTCCTGGTCCAGTTCTAATCGGTTTAACTTGTTTACCTGGACGCGAAGGAGCATGGTGTACTGGTCCATGATGAGGTCTCGTTAAATGCGGTTTAGGCTGAACACTTGGTTTTGGATGAGTAACAACTACGTTTGGTTTTGTAACAACTCCGACCACATGCGTGTGGCTAGTGGTGCCAGTATGAATGACACTTGTCACCTCTGAATGAGTTTCAGTTTCATTTGTTGTAATAGTGACAATCGGTGTTGTTGGACCCGCTGTTGTCGCATTTGAGGTAACAGTGGTTGTCGTTGTAGTTGTAGTCGTAGCCGTTCCACCAGGAACAGGTTTTGTCTCTGTTTTCTTATTAACAGATGTTTGTGAAGAAAAATCTGTTGGTTTAATTGCAGCCAAGGCTTCAGCTGGAGTTAAGCTAGGTTTTGAATCAGTAGTCGCTACCGGTTTTGGTTGCACAGCTGGTGTTGGTGTAGCTGGAGTAGATACTACTGGTTTAACAGGTGTTACCGGTGCAGGGGCTACTGGTTTCACTGGAGCAACTGGTTGTGGTGTGGCAACAGGCGCTGGAGTTACTGGTGTCGAAATTACTGGTTTGACTGGTGTTGATGGTGCTACCGGTTTTGGTTTAACTACAGGTGCTGGCTTAGCCGGAGTTGACACTGCTGGTTTAACCGGTGTTACTGGTTTTACCGATACGACGGGTTTTGCAACAATTGGTGATGATGCAACAACTGGATTCGGAACAGTCAAAACTGGTTTGATAGAAATTCCATTCCCTAGACTAGAAGGAGTTGCTGCAATAGTTGTTACTCCTTGTGGAGTGACATTTGGTTTATGAACAGTCGTATCCACTGACGCTACTGTTTTATCATCAATTCTTGTGATTTTCCAATTATCATAAATAACTGCACCAGTAACGAGGTTAACTCTCGCCACTCTTTCAAAAACTACAGATCGAACTACATCTTTGAAAGCTTGTTTGCCATCTTTTTGATATTTGTAGTGAATCGTCTGCTTGGTCATTTTTCTCAGTGTATCTAAGTTTTCAACCGATTTAGGCCAAACAGGTGACAATGCATCTCCTGCTACTAATGGATTTCCAGCAATTGGTTTCGGATCATCTGCTGTAACAGTCACAACTTTTTCGATTAATTGAACTGAGAATACTTGATCAGTTTGTTTTTCACTGTCGAAACGTTTATCATTAGCATTTGCAAAACCATCATGTACTAATTCATATCCTTGTTTTAGGTACTGATTAATACGAGTTTTTGAATTATAAACAATTGTTTCACCTGGAAGACCAACTACACTATCCACATTTCCTAAAACTTTAGGACTTGTTTCTGTTTGATTGAGGTATTTAACCTGTGCTTTTTGTTGAGCAAGATAATCATAAACAACATGGATATCAGCCTGTGTCAAATATCCCTTACTATTAGCAGGTGTTTGTGACAAGACATATACTACACCATCTTTTTCGAAACGTTCAGGAACTTTAGCAGTCACATCATAGTTATTTCCCAACAAGTTAATGAGATTTGAACTCTTATCATGTGGTGTATTGAATGTTTCTAAAATAGCTTGACTTGTTTTATCACGATACTGAATATCAACTTTACCAAATTTAGCTTCTTCGTACACAGCTACCACGTTAGCTTGAGCTCGTGTAATCGTACCAGATGTCTTCGTATTGCTATAGAAACGATCATTCTGTGCATATTCTTTAAAGACATAATATTTACCATTTGGTGAATGCAATAAATAAGGTGCTGTGATAGATGTTGTTTGAATTCCTTTGTTTTCTTGAACTTCTGTCTCAGTTGTATTTCTCTCTAAAGTAGCTACATAGCTAGTATCAATTTTGGTAGATGGTCTTACAGTAGTGAATTTGTCTTGAAGGATACCTCCATTTTCCACCGCTGCAATGGCAGGAAGAAGCATTTTCCCTTGAGTATCAACGAATCGAACGGCTACATCTCCATATACAAGGCGTCCATCTGTTCTTACCATATCTGGATTGGCAATTTTCCAATCAGAATCAGCAGCTTGTTCGTATTGGTCTGTAAGATTTTTACCTTTGGCATCAACAACTGTCAATGTCCCTGGAACATTTGATTTAAAACCATTTCTAGCTTCATTCAGATAATTAACTGTGTGACTTGTCGGAACACGGTCAACTCCAAAGTCTTTTGTACGTAATACATAAGTTCTTCCAGCCAACATCTTTCCAGATACCAATTCAAAGGTTAATTCATTATCTGCTGCCTTAAGAATCTTGAATTTGGCATGTTGACCAGGCTCTTCACGAGGTGCCTCCAAAATAACATTATGGCGATTTACCCTTGTTCTTGATGTATCAGGGCTAGTATTTATCATTTCGACATTGTGGGCACCACGTTCAACAAATTCACCGACAGTAGCAAACTTATTGAATTCTGTATCATTGATACGAACGGTGAAACGGGTCCCTGCACTAAAGTTTGATTTCCATGTTCCGATACGAAGAGTGCTGTTATATGTTTTGATACTACCATCATCATCCAACATAACATCACCTGTGAAGTTAGCTGTAGCTGGTGTATCATAAACTTTAGGTGCTCCTATATCTGTTTTAATCACAGTGTAATTCTTAGTGACTACATTTTGACCATTAACTGAAATAACACCAGTTACAGACTTATCCACGTTCACTCGAGGATAACGAATTCCACCTCTGTATTGAAGTTCAAAAGTAACATCATCTAAGCGTTCAATTTCGTCAGTAAAACGGTATGTTGCTTCAATATGACTCCCTTTGTCAACTAAATCCCATGATTCTTTTGTGTCCAAAGCAACGTCACGGTCTCCACGTGAAGCCCAGTATGAAAGGCTTCCAGCTTTGGCATTATCATTTTTCTGAACCAGACTCACTCGTTCTGCAAATACTTTACCTTCAGCAACCAATTTTTGAGGAAGATTATTATCTTGTGGCAATTCCTTCAAACCAATTGTAAAGATATCCCCCTTATGATAGGTACCATTTTTAAATTTTAATTGGAAGCGATAATCAGCAATACCTGTTGAAGTTACACGGTCGGCCATGTCGATTGTACCACTGGCAATAATATTTCCATTATCGATAGCTACATCCTGTATTTGAGTTGGCGATAGATTAGCGCTAATTTTCTTGCCGTGTCCTGCACGTTGCAACTCAGTATATACTGTTTCAATAGCTGAATACAGTTGATTTAATTGAGTCTTAAGATTTTCTGCACTAACAGATGAATCTTTCAACAAGGATTTTGATTGTGAAATCTGAATTGTTGCTGCCTTAACAGCTTCTTGAACCAAGGCTTTTTCTTCAACTTTACGATCTGCTTCTTGAGCATAACGAACAGCAACTTGATTTAAAACTTCTGCTTCTGATACAACCTGTTCCAAGGTAGTTTTTTCGACTGATTTTTCTTCTTTTACCTTCTCACTTGAAGCAGGTGAGGTAGTTTTTTCTTCACTAGACTTAACTTCTTTAGAAGTGAATTCTTTTGAGTCAGAATTTTTTGTCTCAGCTGCCACTTTAGACTCTGCTTCCTTCTTTAGAAGGGCATTGATATCTAATTCTTCTTTTTCCAAAACTGGAGCTTGAAGAGTTGAAGGTAATTCTGCTATTTTTTCCTCAGATTTCTCTTGCTTGGTCTCTTCTGGTTTTTCAGAGACTTTTTGTTCTTCTTTTTCAGTGCGATGTGAATCTACTTTCTGTTCATCTGCACTCACATTTGAATAAGTACCAAAAACCATCAAGGCAGCTACAGCAACAGATACTGCACCAAAACTTGATTTTCTAATGGAATACTTGTTTACCTTATTCATTTGATTCCGTTTTACTCTTGAATACATATATTTTCTCTCTAACTTTTTATGATAAAAAAGGGAGTGGAATTGATGCTGTATTGACATACATTCTCACTCCCTAAAACACTACACTTCCAATATTTTGTTGTCTAGAGTTTTGTTTTGATTTTATTCATCTCGTTTTGCTTTTCCAACTAAACTGAATCCAGCAATTAGACCAAGCACTCCTAGAGCTTGAGCCATACCAGAAGAGTGACCTGCAGTTTTTGGAAGGTCTTTTTCTCCCTCTTTTGGAGCGGGCGTTGGCGTTGGAACTGCTGATGGCACTTTGGGAGCTGGAGCGGGCGTTGGAACCGGAGTTGGTGTAACTTGTGGAATTGGTTGAACATTTCTATAAGTTACAGTTACAACTTGATTTCCAGTTTCTGCTGTAATTCCTTGAACCGAATCTACCTTAGCAAGATCAGGATTGTATCCTGCAATGGTTGGAGATACCACTTCGTCAAAACTTGTCACTCCATCTTCAGAAACCCAAGATGTACTTGTAGTTTTACCTGTTACATTATCGATACTTAACATACGTGAAAAACTTACTTGATCATGGTGATCTTCACTTGCTTTTGTACCATCTGCAAATACATAATGGATCGTTCTCTCTACTACTTTAGGAACATCTTTTTTAACAGTGATCTTATGTTTCAATAGAACTGTATATTCTTGAACTTTAGTTTCATCTGTATCAAAAGTTGCATCTGTAGGGAAACCATCTTTCTGTAATAAGTACCCTTTTTCTATCAATGATTTCAAAACAGTTTCTGTCGTATAAGCAATCTTTTCTCCAGATTTACCAGTAACATTGTCTGTATGAACGACCTCATCCTTATTATCAACATCTATATAACGAACCACTGCAACTTGATCTGTCTTGACGTAAGTTACCTTTGTATCTTCACCTGGATTTTCAGGTGTGACACTTGTACGCTCTGGTTTGTAGCCTACAATTTCAGGTACTGCAGTTTCTCCAGCTTTACGAGGATCATTTGCATCATTCATGTATTGTGGTTGAGGAGCATCTGCAATCACATTTCCAGAAGCATCTACTGGAATGATTTTACCCAAAGCTTTATATGTAACTGTATCTGTTGCTTTTGGTGAATCTGGCGTAACTGTCTTAGCACCAGCTTCTGATTTATCAGCAAAATATCCTGCCACAACTGGGACTTTAACTATGCCATAGGTATGGTTCTTGTTTTCCCAAGTTGTTTCTTTAGTCGCTTCATTATATGATCCCTTGAAGACAAAATCATTTTGCACATTATCGTTAGGAGTTGCAGAACCTGCACCAGCAAAGCTTACCGTTTGGTTTGTTTCCTTAGATACTGGATCAATAATTTCATTATATGTTACAAAGGTATCTTTTCCGATGCGATCAGGATCAGATTCATCATTTGGTTCGATTGTCTTGTCAACAATATTATATCCCCAAACAGTTGGTTGCGTATTATTTAATACATGGAATTTTGGAGCCGCAGGAATTTTTGTTTCCGCTGCTTTTGTTGCATCGTTTGGATCATTATCATAGTACTTATAGAGAGCGTCTTCAATGTTTTGTACCACCTCTCCTTGTTCATTGATATATTGTCCTTTATTATTGACTGCTACAATACGTCCCATTTCTTTCAAGTCAACATTAACTTCTGTATCTTGAGGAGAATTTGGGTTAACCTCCATCGTTCCTACTTTGTTCACAGTAGCATAGAATTTTGGTGTAATAGGAGTTCGCACTGCTTTGAACACTGCATTAACAGATGAATCAGCTTCTGAATTAGTTGAACTATCTGGCTCTGCTACAGTGGCACGTTTACCTCTTGATGAACGACGTACTGAACGCTCACCATTTTCTGTCACAGTTAAGCCTAATGGAGACTCTTGAGAATTAGTAACTTGTGGAGCTAAAGCTAGTCTTACACTAGATGATCTTACAACTCTTGTTACACTGTTATTTGCTACTGTAGGAGTTGTAGCTGATGGTTGAGTTGCTACTGGAGCTACAACATCTTGGTTTTTAATACCAGTAATCTTCCATTGTTCATAATTGATATCACCAGAAACCAAATTCACAAGAGCATTTCTTTCATAGCTGATATGTTGATCAATCGTTCCATATGCAGCTTTTCCATTTTTAAGGTAACGGAAGTTGATACGACGACTTATTGTTTGAGTCAATTTCTCCATTCTCTCGACAGTACGTGGCCAATTTGGTGTATTTGGTTGTCCTGGATTGACTGGTGTGTTTGGTTGTGGTTTAGGATCTTTCGGTGTTACACGTTCGACACGTTCTGAAAGGGTTACAGTGTAGACTTGGTCACGTACTGTATCGTAGTCATAAACCTTCGCACCACCTGCTGTGAATTCATCGCTAACAAGGTTGTAGCCTTGTTTCTTGAATTCATTGATTTGACTTGTTGTGCTGTAGGCAATGGCTTCTCCTGACTTACCTGTTACTTCATCTGTTGTGAGAACACGGTTACCGTTAGTGCTTACGTAACGGATAACAGCTTTTTGAGCATCCTTACGGTAAGTAACTGTTTCAACACGGTCTTGGTCTTTAGCCTTCACTCCGCTTACAGCTGGAATTTCTGATTTATCCGCTGTGTAACCTGCGATAGTTGGAGAAACCACTTTATCAAACGTATCATCATTGGTTGTCCAGTCTTGGAAGTC
>NZ_JAODJG010000036.1:0-82502 GCF_028156745.1 Streptococcus gwangjuensis | reverse complement strand
GCCTATATCTACTTTAATCCCCATTCTTCTCCTCCTTCTCCTCATTTTGTAATTCAAGACGGCGTTGTTGAAAAAGAAGTTCCTCTTTTTCGCCCTCTAGCTTGCTCATTGCTTTTTTTAATTCTTCTTTCCTCTCAGAGACAAAATCATCAAGTAGCTGTTCATTCCTTTTTAACATCTCTATATCTTCAAGACGATCCATCTCATCTTTAACTGATAACGGATAATAGCCTAATTCTCTATATGGAATGAAGTTCGTTTGACAAAGATCTAAGATCTCCGTCGCAACGGAAAGAAACTGATTTCTTTCTTCTTCTAGCTTTGATAATTTCGTTTGAATCTGTTGAACACTACATTGAATATCTTCTAATTTTCTAGTTTTTTCCATCCTCACTCCTTAAACAAATTATTTTGAGGAACAAATGACGGATTTGTGTATGGCGAAGATTGACCAGTTATCCCCTTATTTTGACCCGACGATAAATTATTCTGCCACATTGTACTTATATTCTCATCTACTACTTCGAATTCATTTGCGACACCATGAATTAATTTTACGAATTCACTTATTTTCGATTGAATATTTTGAGCAATAGATGCCTCATTGATGATCAATTTTCTTCCTACCGTATTAGCGGTATAATAGCTTGTCTTATCTCTAGTAACTGTACCGGCAGTTGTAATGCTATTGCTTGCTGATATAATTCCAGTTGCAATAGTACTTGCCGTGCCTTTTTCACTTTTTACTTGTCCCATGTTCAATAACCTTTTCAATTATCCTTTCTACTATCAAATCGTCAAGAGACAGGGTTGAATCTTAAGTATCAAATAATATTGTTACTTATTCTTACTAATTTTGAGTTTGATGATTTCTTTCCGAGAATGTAAATAAACCTGATCGGGATCTGGAGCCACATCTCTGCTATATATTCCTTTATCTAAGAAGGTTTGATCCATTAGGCGCATACCAAAGATGACCCATTGGACATTTGTTTTGAGGTATCTTGGAATTGGGTCAACGCTTGTTCCAATATAAGTATAATCTGTACCAATAATAAACCTCATCCCTACTCGATAACCATTCTCAAACATAAATTGAAGCTGTTGAACATTTAAATCGCTTTCGGATACAAGTGCTCTCATATTTGGTATAAAAACAATCCACTCAGATGAGATTCCTTTTTCAAGACGGCGCTCTATTTCGTAGATTAGCTGATTTCCTATGTCCGATACTTCCTTTTTACTTCCAACATAGGTTTTCACCTGATTACTATATGACTCATATTCTTGGAAAGCATCAATCAACATCATATGAACGTTAGGCATTTTAAGAATAGTTCTTAATAAATGATGAGTTATATTATCAAAAGCATCTTCTGCATTTGATACATAAGCCATGTGTTTAAATTTGCTAAGAGAGATATTGACACTTCCAACCATTTCTAGCTCCAAACCGATAGGAATCTGACCATTCTCAATAGCTTCTTGTACACTAGGCAATTTCAAAAATTCTTCCACCATCAACTCCTCTGGTACCATCGGGATGGCACTTGGGCGCTGTCCTGTCCAGGCTTCTTGGAGGGAAGCCACTTCCTGACGAAGGTTATTGAGGACTTGGTTTTCGTTGTCTCCAGAGACTGGGAGTGCCAGCTGGATGACATCCACGTCTTCACGCTTCATGAGAGCCCGTCCCTTGATGTCTTCCATGGTCATGGCAAGGGGTGTAGAGCCCACAATCGTCCGCACTTCACTAGCTTCATTTTGTGGTAGGCTCAACTGGTGCTTGAAGTTCGAGTAGAGTTGGGCACGAAGGTTGGACTGGCGACCCGCTGTCATCAAGAGATGTACCCCAATGCTGAGACCTTCACGAGAGATGCGCACCAAGAGCTTGAAGAGTTCTGCCTCATAGGCTTCTTCCTTGAAAGCTTCATAGCTATCTAAGAGGATGACAATAGCCGGTTCTTCCTGACCACTAGCCTGACGATAGAGTTCCAAGGTCCCAACTCCATAGTCCGCAAGCAGTTTCTTACGGCGGTTGAGTTCTTTCTCCATGATTCGTACAAACTTAGAGATCTTCTCCGTTTGATCCAGAGGCATGATATCCGCTACCTGTGGAAGCTTGGACAATGGAGCCAAACCATTGGTCCCAAAGTCCATCAAGTACATGGTAAGGTCCTTAGGACTGAACTTACGAGCCAAGTCCATACCTGCAGACTGAAGGAAGGTTGTCTTCCCAGTGCCCGGACTTCCATAGAGAAGGACATGTCCGTCCTTGGCGAGATTGATAGAGACGGCTTCCTGCTTCTGAGCCTGCGGGATATCTGCCATTCCAAGTAGAATTGAGAGTGATTTCTCTTGTGCCCAGGCTATTGCTGGTTGCACTTCTTCCAGCTCCTCTAGCGCAATGCGCTCCTTAAGTGGTGGCAACCATGGCTGTGGTACTGGAGGGATCTCTTGTTCTTCACATAGGAGATGGATATTGTGCACAATAGCATCTAGCTCTGTCGGAACTTCCTTGATTTCATCGGCATCCTCTAAGCCCGATAAGTCCTCGTTTAGGATTTCATATTGCCCCAATTCATTGATCAGGTAGATAGTATGGTCTTCAATTCCCATATCATCCTTTTCTGGCTGGTAATCTGCGCCTGACCAGGCTGACTGGAAGAGTTCATAAACTTCATTATTTCCGACCTGTAGATAGGCGCGTCCCGTCTGAGTGATCTCGGCCGCATCCGGTGTATGAAGCATTTCATTGGAGTCCGAACGATCTGCTACCTTAAGGGCAATCTTAAAGCGAGAGTTGGACCAGATCTGGTCATCCACCACACCTGATGGCTTTTGAGTAGCTAGGATCAAGTGAACCCCGAGGGAACGCCCGACACGCGCAATAGATACCAACTTCTTGATAAAGTCGGGCTGGTTAACCTTGAGCTCTGCGAACTCATCTGAGATGATGAAGAGATGAGGGAGAGGTTCTGTCGCTTCTCCGTTTTTAAATTTCTTCTGGTATTGGTTGATATGGTTGACTTCGAACTCTCCAAAGAGTCGTTCACGACGATGGATCTCCGCATTAATCGAAGCCAAAGCCCGCATGGATTGGACACCATCCAAGTTGGTAATGGTTCCCAAGAGGTGGGGGAGGTTTTTAAAGAGATTGGCCATCCCACCACCCTTGTAGTCAATCAGCAAGAATGCCACATCATGAGGGTGGAAGTTGACAGCGAGGGATAGGATGTAGGATTGGATCGTTTCTGACTTCCCTGATCCAGTCGTCCCTGCGATCAAACCATGAGGTCCATGAGCTTTTTCATGTAGATTGAGCTGAACCAGGTCATCCTGACCACGCAGACCAATCGGCACAGCCAAACTCTTGTAGGGTGCGTTCTTTTTCCAACGGCTCGATACCTGCAAGTCCTCAAAGGTCTCCGCACCATACATTTCCATAAAGGTCACGGAATCTGGTATCGAACTCTTAAGATTTTGGAGGTGATTGAGCGGTGCCAAGGTACGGGCGATCCGCTCCTTATCATAATCTGTTGGGAAATGATCCAAGCGGAAGTCCGTCTCTTTCAAGACCCCTTCTTCCATGACCAGTTGGCCCGTATTTCGGTCCTTGATATTGATCACTGTCTGGATATTCTCAGACAAGGAACTCATGACATCCTCTACAAAGATGAGAGAACAGCCTAATTCCGTTGGATCTTCGGTAAAGAATTCCATGATAATATGGTCCAAAATCAGCTTCTCATCGGTTACTAGAACCACGTAATGAGGATGGAAGAGGCTGCTCTCCTTGTGGGATGCTTCTTCCTTTTGACTACGACGTAGTTTCAAGATTTGGTTCAAACTATTGAGAACCTGGTCTCGTGTCCGTTGATTGTAGACAAAACCGCGAACATTGAGTTCTTGCAGTTTGGCATGAGGTAGCCAACGCATCCAAGACCATTGTTCTTTTTCCTCTTCTGGCAAGATCGTAATAAACTGCACATCATGATAAGAATGAAAAGTCGCTAACTGCATCACCAAAAGCTGCAGTTGTTCTAGGACGAGATTTCTAGGTCCAATATAACCAACCGGTCCATGGCTAAGGTTTGCCGGAATCGGCATATCTGGAATTTTTTTGTGACGACTATAGAGAGCGTAACCCTCTTCTTCCAGAGCATCCTTCTTACCACTGCGCTCCTGTTGACCATATTTCAAGTCATAGCTAGTCGGTATTTTCCCGAGTCCCAAACGATAGTATAAGAAGTCAAAATGTAAGGGAGTTTTTTCGTAAATCCGGTGATTGTAACTCTCAACCAAGTCCGTCAACTCTAAAATAGTTGGAAAATGATAGTGCATCCCTTCTTTTTGTTCCCGTTCCAGACGAGTCAATTCCTTTACCTTATCTTTCAGATAAAGACGATAAAGATCGATCCGTTCCTTCTTATCAGCCTTGTACTTTTTACGATTTTTGATAAAACCACGGATAGAAAAAATCATTGTGGTTATGGACATCCCTACTGTCGCAAGAATATAGATCCCTCGAGGTTGAACCAAGGTGATCAAGACGGTTACCCCGACCATCGTAAGAGGAGGAACGATTAGCTTTAACAGTTCATCACTTGGCTTAGCTGGTTCTTGACCTGGAGGGTTAATCAAGATTTTATCTTCACTTCCACGATAAATGATTCGTGGAGAGCGGTGATAATCTGGATAATCTTCATAAAAACCATATCGAGAGGGTTCTCTCAGCGTTAGTTGTCTCCCTACTTGAGCTGGTCCCAAAACCCAGACTTCGTCTGGAAAGAGCTTTATTGTCACCGCTCCTAAACTCAACTCATCTCCAAAACCAATCAATTGCTGATCCATTTGTTCCAGATGATTGTTTCGATAAAATGCGCCTTTTAATCGAGTTAGCATCCATTGATTCTGAGATTTTTGGAGTAAGAGTTCGACATCTTCATCTAGTGTGATCAACGCACCTTTATGAGAACCAATCTGAAACTCTGATAAATCCAAAAGATCATAGACCCTTGGACCCCCTTCTCGGATATAAAAGACAACCTCACCCAAACGTAGACCATCTTTCAATAATCCTGCTTCGTTCTCATACTGATAAAAGATCTTGTCACCGTCAAGCTTGAGCTGAATCGGACTCTCCTGTTGAGGAAGGTAGACTTGGGCCTTTTCAGTAGCCCCAACCAAGACCGTCTTAGCTGCACTCAGTTCTACTTCATAACGCAGACCTTGACTGTAGAAAATGATTTGTTTTTTCATAGTTTCTCTCCTTGGTCTACTTTAATTGCTAGATGAGCTGCTAGGGCTAGTTTTCTTCTCAGATGAAGGTTTGCTTTCAGAAGGCTTGTCTTGTGAACTAGGACTAGAACTAGTAGATGCATTAGAGCTAGAATCACTTGTTAATAGCTGACTTCGGCTATCCCAGTATTTCTTATATTCACTATCCAAAGTATTCAGTTTACTTTCACGATCTTTCCCTGACAACTTACCATCTTCCCGAACCTGCTTGATTTCCTGAGTCAAAGCATAGAGAATCAAGTCACTGTCGTTAATCCGTTTGGCAATATCAAGTGCCTCTTCAAAGCGATTTCGCCCAACTTGAATCCAATAAGTCAAATACAGCTCATCAGACTTGAGGGTTACATTATTCAGGATGACCTTCTTTTGTTCAGAAGAAAATTCCAATCCCTGAATATAAGAGAAGGCTAACTCATACTTCTGCGTATTAGGCAAGCTAGCAGGAGCAATTCCCTCTAATTCTGTAATAACCGCGCTATAATCTACTTTAATAAAAGCTGTATCCGCCTGCAACATCTTTTCTTTGAAAGGATTTTGCATGAAAATCAAATAGATAAGCGGAACGATCAACAAAACAACACTTGCTGTCAACCAAATCGTTGCCAATTTAAACACTCGGTGTCGTCTGCTTGGAACCAATACCAAATCCGCCTGTTCTTTCGCAGATTTCTCTACATAATACCGTTCCAAAATAGTAACTGCTGTTGCAATATCATCTGCCTGACACAGGTCATTTAAAAAGTCTGGCAAGGTCTCTAATTCCAAGGAACCATTGTAAAGGTCCATAAAGTCAAAATCACTAAATAGTGTTACGGTAAAACACTTAGCCTGACGTAGAAAATCTTCTGAGGATATTGATTGAGGAACCATCAGACCAGGAATTCCACGATAAGCAATCTTAGCCTGAGCATCTTTGGTAATAAAGAGATTTACTGGATGCAAAAGGAAGGTCACTGGCAACTCCAAGGCTCCTTCTAGACGAAAAACGTTTAGGGCCAAACGAATTCTCTCCGAAATGGTACGGCTCTTTATTTCTTCATAAGTCAAACCATGAGCTTCGACTTGATAGGAGAAGGTTACACTGTCCTCATCAGAGACCATCGATTGCTCCAAAAAGAACGGATGATGCAAATCCAACAGTAACAGTTCCCGTAAATCTTGACTCGCTACATCTGAACGCTTAAGACTCAATTTCCAAGTTGTTTCATTTTTTTCATATACAAACGGCTGTTCGCCAAATATAAATTTTTCCTCAGTCACCTAAATCTCCTCTATCTCTACTAAATCCCCTGTTGTCATTGGATAATCAGATAGTTGTTTTCCTTCATCAATCAATAATCCTTTGTTGACAATTCTAAGTTGATATTTTTTTCTCTGTTTACCTGGAGTAAAAATCGTATCCACTTCTCGGATTAACCGTCGCACTTCAATCCGACTAGGAATGCGAATATCCACATCTTTTTCTTTCAAGCGTAGAGTAATATTGATATGTTGCTCCACTGTTTATATACCTCCTGTATATGATTTTGTTCTTACTAAGTTGTTAAGACGGACTTGCTAAAACATTATTCTATCCCTTCGGCCATAAGGCGATAACTCATCACAGCTGTAGCTACGAAAAGTAATAAAAACAATGATATATAGGCTAACTCCGGAAGAAAATCACTCAAACCATCTTTTTCTAACTGACCAATATTTGTTTGAAATTTAGATGTTATTTTTGAATTTGGCTGAAACAACTGCTCTGCAGGATTTTTTTTAACTGGTCCCTGTATAGCAGAAAACAGTTGGCCCCTTTCTGTGATCAACTGTTCCTCTTGATGCTGCTGCATGTCTTGCAACTTCTTTTGGGTCGCTTCGTTAAAAAGCTCCTTTGTTTCTTCAGATTGTAGACCAAAGTTAAGTCCCTCTTTTTTCTCAAGTCGAGAATCATCAATCTGTAAACGATTATCCTTCAAATCATCTGCAGCAGCCATTGAGACTGCTGCACATGCTACTAAGGTAAGAAGTAAAAGAATTATTTTTTTCATTTCCTATTCTTTCTCAGTTTGAAATACTTGAGGCCAAAATCTTCTTTCTTTGATAAAAATATTCATAACAAGTAATCCAGCTACGACAATCATCATTGCAATAAATGCTAAAATATTTGCCGGTTGTCCATCAAAATATCCTGAAAGGAAAGCTTCTAATATTGATAAAGCATTAAGATTTTTGATGAAGGCTGGGAAACCTGTTAGACTGGCAGTCGTCCCAATTGCATTTGATAGATAGACAAAGCTAATCATCATAAAGAAGGCGAGACCCATTCCAATTACTCGGAAATGTTTAAGTAATAAATACTGCCCTTGAATCAGTACCAAAGCAGCTAAAACAATTAGCAATACCCATGACGGTTGATATTCACGACCAACGTGAAGTTGAGCACTCGATACAATACCAACGACTAGACCAACTATTATAGCTAAAATAGATAGTAGGCCAACTGTCATAATATCTGTATCATGCAACTTGTCAAGCTTAAATTTATCTTTGACCTTACGGACAATATTTTGCGTTGCAAATAAATAGCCTGTAAAGAGACTAACAATTTCAAGTAAGAGAATCCATGTAAATGGACGATAAACGTTGACAGTCGCTTTTACCGAGGTAGAATTTTGCGCAACAGGGTTTGATAAAAAGTTAAGCAATACTTCGTTTGGTACCCCATTGTCATAGGCGTTATTCAGAACTTTCACGAAGGACTCTACAAAGTTACCATTCTTAGACAATTCTTCGTTAAACTGCGTCATCAAGGAGTCAGCATCTTGAGATAACTTTTCAGTACTTGTTTGAGCATTTGACAATTCACGATTGAACTTACCTAAAGTCTCATTTACAGACTCTGCAGCTTTGACATTGCTTTGAGAGGACTCCTTCACACCCTTAGTTTCTGATAAGAGAGCCGCATAATCAGTATTTAGGGTAGCCAATTGATTATTAGTATCTTCAAAAGCATCATTGCCTTTCCCTTGCTTCTCAACCAAATCCTTTAGCTTTCCTTCCAACTGCTCGTACAACTCTAACTGTTTCTTGATTTTTTTATTCAATTCTTGGTTGGTAGTCAAAACATCCTGCACATTTTTTTCTAAAACAGGCTTCAGAGTAGTCAATTCTGACAAAGCTTTATCTACTTTCTCTTTAGCACCATCTTTATCTTTATCGCTAGCAGGTGCAGTTAAGCTGTCTTCATACTTCTTCAGATTTGAACTAATAGCTTCGAACCAAATATCTGACAATGCTTTAGACACATCACTATTTTTTAACCCTCTGACGGTATCGTATGCTTTTTTTAGTGATTCTACCTTTTGATAGGCAGAGGCTATTTTCTGAACCTTTTGTCCGTAAGTCACTGCTGCTTGCTGAACGGCTGAGACATCTATGGGAGCACTGACTGCTTGAACATCATTCAAGGAAATATCAACAGTCTCTGGCTCCGCTTTTGGAGTTGGGCTTGGACCCCCAGTTGAACCTGTAGTCGGAGTTGGAGTTGGAGCTGGAGCTGGAGCTGCCTCTGCAAGACTATAGGCTACTTTGAAAGTCCCACCAGTCTTCAAATCAATTTCTTGGCCAAACTCAACTGGTGTGCCATCATAAGTGACCGAATGAACCGTCACTCCTGTTCCAGCCTTCCATGATACCTTAGCCTTTGTTCCTGTTCGTCCAACAGCACTTGTACTAGTAATTGCCTTATTTTCCAGATTCTTCAAGTCCGCCAAAGAAATCTCGTCGCTAGGCTCTTTAATCGTTTTTAAATCTGTATAGTTTACAGAAGGAATTGTGATTGGTGTTATACCAAAACCACTAAATTCTTTTCCACTAAAGTCTTCTTTTGGTAATTCTGAGATTGCAGAAACCAGCTGCTCTTTAAGAGATCCTTCAGCCTTCTCTAGGTCCTTGTTTGCAGCTTTATCCAAAAATCGACCGAGAGTGATATTATTCTTCTCACTTGTCTCATAATAAGCAGCTAATTTTTCATCGACAAAGTTACGAATATCCTTTTTATGATTTTCAAACTTGGTTCTTTCATCTGTTAGATTGGTCTTTAAACTATCAATCTCTTTTTTGATGTTTTCTGCTACTGTTTTATAGTAAGCCCCAACTTCTGGTGACGTTCCATCAGTGGATTCTGCTGTTCCATCTATATTAGCAGTCAGACTACCTTGAGCTTTAATTAATTCCTTATAAGTTTCAATTTGTCCCTTAACGTCTTCCCGACTCTGAGATATGAGCCCAGTGATAACATCCGCATGATTTTTCTTCTCAGTATCCCTATTCTTAAGCAGAGTGCCAAGCTTGTCACCATAGGCAATCTGTGAAACGTCATAACGACCAAAAATCTGAGAATAACTATCCAAACCTGTCTTTAAGACACCGTTTGCGTCAACAGAGGAACTAGACATACTGTAAAGAGTCGGGAAAATATTTTTAGAGTTAATTGCTGTTCCATATAAGTTTGTACGGTAGTTTCCGATATTAGTTGCTTGTATCTGTGAACTAGCTTGCACATTTTTTTGCGCCGTATAAAGATTGCTCAAAATACTCGCCATATACATGTCGACCAACTGACCATTCAAATCAGCAACAATGTCTTTTGCTAGTTTATTTGCATCATTTTCCACCTGCAAATTTCCTTGGGCATTGACCTTATAATTAATGGTTGTCTTATCAACATTGATACTGTTAATATCAAGTATTTTTTCAGAAAAGTCACTAGGAATTGTTAAAACGAGTTGGTATTTCCCACTTTCTAATCCGGTATCTGCTGCTCCACGAGGAACAACGGACCAGTTTTGTGAATTATCACGCTCGATGTTTTTTACATAACTAGCCCCCAAATTATACTCTTTTGTATCCACATAGACAGGCTTATCTTCATTTACAATAGCCACATTTAATTTGGTCTGCTGATTTACTTTCGCGTTATTCTCATTGTTAATTGTCGTATTCTTTTGAACAGAAAGATTCAAAAGAACCATCATCAAGAGCAACAATAGGGCTAGCAAACTACTCCCTACATATTTATATATTCTATTCTTCTTCATTTGCCTTTTAATCATCTCCATTAAAAAAAATAGGAAGGCTCTCGCCCTCCTAAAGCCACTTATAACAAATTAATGAATTTGTGATGCAAGTTCTTGGTCGTTTTGCTCAACGATTTCAGCAACTTTATACAATTGCGCATTGATTGCATCAAGTAAAGCTGCAAACTCTTCAATTTTTGGAGATAATTCTGTAAACTGTTGATCAAAGCTCTGAAAAGCAGCACCTTTCCAGTTCTCTCTAATAATCTCTTGTTCGTTACTCAATGTGCGAAGTACTTCTCTTACTTCTTCAGCACCATTAGTATATTTTTGAGCAGAAGTACGTAGTTCCTCTGTTGTTAATTGAATTAAAGCCATATTAAACTCCTTTAAGTTATTTTATAAGTTTATTATATCAATAAGTGTCACAAATTACAAGTGCTTACACCATTTTTTACTAATAAATTATCAAAAAAATTCTCTTGTATTAGATGAAGGGTCTATTCGTTAAAAATCCTTTTCCTCTAACTTTCGATAAAAGTTTTTATTCTCTTGGTGTCGAGCTTCCAGTACATTCTCTATACGATTCTTATAAAGTTGATGATAGCTATCTAAATTGTTCTCTATCTCAAAGATATATGGTTGAATTTCAGCAAAACTACTATCTCTACATGCATAGGAAAGCGCCTCTAGGAGATGATCCGTCTCCCTACTAAACTTGTGGAAATCATCATCCAAATCCATCTCCAAACGTTCTAAGTCTCGTAATTTACGATTATGCTCATCCTCTAGTTTCTGAAGTCCCTTTTTATCCATAACCAGTTTTCTCCTAGCTTTTGATCGGACTCTGTAAAGTAGGTGTTTGCAAGGTCTGTGTCAAGTAAGTTTCTGCAGCATCTGCAGCCTTTCCCTCAAATCCACCCTTAATATTGTTCACATAGGTCTTAGAAGCGTACTCTTGCATATCTGCGGCCGCTTCCTGCAACTTTTTAGCTAACTCAGCTCCTTTAGCAAGGATTGACAACTCTTTTGCAGTTACCAAGGCCCTGACTGCTTGGCGTTCTTGTTCCCTCATTCTTTCTTTGAAGGCTCTGTCGAGTTGCTCTCTTGTAATTAAAGTATCCTCATCCGTTAGGACTACCATTTTTTCCCCTCCATGTTTGCTTTACATCCGCCAATAGATTATTAAAATCTTCAGCACTATCTCTATCTATGGTCTCAAAGGAGCCACTAGCTTTGACCAAGCTCTCCCCCAGTTGCTGGATTTGTGTCAGGAAGGATGTTGCTGCTGTCTTCGTGTCACTAGCAACGCCTTCATCCCAAAAGCTTGTTGTATCAAAACCAGAAAGTAGATTCGTAACTTCTGAACTTGACAAGTATCCAACCATGTCAAACGCTGTCTGTCTTGTTTCTTTTATCAAGCTTTGAATCTCTTCCTTAGCATCTGAAAGTAAAGTTTTCACAGAATTAACTTTATCTTCCATATCAAAATTTGCCAATTGGGCTGCTGTCTGAAGTAGCTGAGCTCGAACCAAGATTCTTTGATTTCCTGAAAGATTGCCACTTCTCAGTTGTTCCTGGTAACGAGGAATAGCTTCTCGATCCCATTTTATAGATTCCTGACGAGCTTCTTCGACGATCTTACTATATTCAGTTGTAAAATTCTCGTAAACGCCATAACCAATAGCTGCCTTTATTTTAAACTCACCTCTCATAATGGAATTTAAAACATTGGTTGCTACATTTTCATCAACTCCTAATGCCCTGAGAGAATCCAAAGATGTCGCAATCAATCGAGCTAGCTTTTCACCTGCCCTGAGCAATTCTGGGTGAAAGTCCTCAGAAGCGGTCAACAAGTTCCCCTTTCCATCCGATTGGAAAACACCAAAGTCATGGGAGCTTTCCGGATCAGAAATCTGGGTATAGTACAAGGGGACAAGGACATTTACTGTACCTACGGGTTTCTTGAGGGGTTCATCGGAATCCCCAGGTAATTTAGTGATTGTGTGCTCTCGATTAAGCGTACCCACGATATCAAAAGGATTGACATAATACTCTATCTTTTCGCTAATCTTTTGGATTTTCTCATCGCTGAGACCCATTTTCTTTAAACTCTTTGTCGTGTCTGGACCGTCAAAGAGGACTACTTTGCCGATTTTCTTCAGTTCTTCATCAGTGAGGCCAGCTATCCCTTGCGCAGAGACAATGGTTCCTAGGGAGTGACCTGTGATGTCCATCGTAGCTTGCGGAGCTTTTTCACGCATCTCTGCGATTTTAGCTTTCATACCTGCCGTCGCTAACTTGGCTTGCGGGGTATGGATGTGGTTGAGGGCAAACTTCGCATCGTTGTCTATCCAATCGTTCCAATTTTCATAACTAATGGCATCACTTCCGCGGATAGCCATATAAGTTTTCGTAGTATCTTTACTCAAGGTTGGCGTATCCGTTAAGTAGTAGGCATTGAAACCAGCTTTCTCATCCGTTAAAAGTCCTTTTTGATAGAGTTTGGTTCTGTGGGGTTCCTGCCTCATACCGTTCGTATCAGGAACAGGAACTGTTGTGATTTTATAAACATCGTGTAAATCAGGATCCGGCTGCAAGTATACTTTACCGCCATGAGGAAGTTTTTTACCTCCAGGGGTGATTTCCAACTTCTTCGTAATCTTATTATAAAACTCCGCATCCTTAGAAAAATCAAATTCAAGAGATTGACCCGAGTCTAACACATCCCTATCGTATTTCTTTTGAGACTCATAAGGAAATTTAACCGGTCTCCCCAGATAAGCTGACTGTGCTAAATTCGCATAAAAATTATCAAAGGTTTTTAAATTACTATTAGTCAAAAATCCTTCCCCCCACTCGTAAATAATTGGCTAAAGCCATTGAATTAGGAATAATTTTATCATTCTCAATATCAAAAGTAACATTCCAAGAGGAGGACTCAATATGATTAAAACTTCCATATACATTTACAATTTCCCCTCCCCCTTGAGGGGTTCCATTCCCAACCTTTTCCCACCTAGTTTCATCCCAATCAACCTGAACAGATTCAATCTTTGAATTTTTAGATTTTACAAACTCCTTAATCTCCTCTTCATGCTCCTTCAAATAAGCCAACTGCTTGGCTCGTGGACTAAGAAATACTCCTCCGAATAAATTTGTTTTCTGTGCCATCCATGCGCCTCCTCCAAATACTACAAGGGCTAAAACCAGCCAAAGCAAGATACGTTTTTTCATGATTATCCTCCTTAAACGTGGATTCTAAACCTATTATATCATGAATGTAAAAAAAAATACTTATATTAAGTATAGTTGTTTATTCTAGATTACCCAGGTAATTTGGCAATGGTGTGTTCTCGATTAAGCATCCCCACGATATCAAAAGGATTGACATAATACTCTATCTTTTCGCTAATCTTTTGGATTTTCTCATCGCTGAGGCCCATTTCCTTTAAGCTCTTTGTCGTGTCTGGACCGTCAAAGAGGACCACTTTGCCGATTTTCTCCAGTTCCTCATCACTGAGGCCAGCTACTCCTTGGGCAGAGACTATGGTCCCTAGAGAGTGACCTGTGATGTCCATCGTAGCTTGCGGAGCTTTTTCACGCATCTCTGCGATTTTAGCTTTCATTCCTGCCGTCGCTAACTTGGCTTGCGGGGTATGGATGTGGTTGAGGGCAAACTTGGCATCGTTGTCTATCCAATCGTTCCAATTTTCATAACTGATGGCATCACTTCCGCGGATAGCCATATAGGTTTTCTTGGTATCATTAGTCAAGGTTGGCGTATCCGTTAAGTAGTAGGCACTGAAACCAGCTTCATCATCAGTTAACAGTCCTTTTTGATAACGTTTGTGGTGAATATCCTGCCTCATCCCATTCGCATCAGGAACTGGTATCGATGCGACTTTATAAGTATCTCGCAACTCAGGATCTGGTTGCAAGTAGACTCTACCATTATGGGGAAGATGTTTACCTCCAGGGGTGATTTCTTTTACATTACCATCCTCATCCAACATATATCCATCATTTGAGAAATCAAATGTTTGTACGTTCGTTGAACTATTTTGAGGAGGAAAATTACTTGGGCGAAAAGTGTAGGCAGACTGTGCTAAATCTGCATAAAAATTATCAAAGGTTTTTAAATTACTGTTAGTCATAAATCTCCCATACATTGCCTTTCAAAACTCTTATCGGTTGCATTTCAGAAATTCTATCAATAAGAGGTGAACTTTTTTCATCATGATCCAAAGGAAATCCAAGAGTAAAACTGCTAAACTTGATATTATTTATCCGACCTTCAATGGTTAGAATATCCCCGCCACCTTGAGGAGTTCCATTTCCTATCTGACCAATTTTCATACTATCCCAATTAAACTGAACGCTTTCAACCTTAGGATTTCTAGACTTTATAAAGTTAGCCATCTCCTCTTCATGTTTCTTCAAATATGCCAACCACTTTCCCTTTGGACTAGGATCTACAATTTCACCAGATACATTTATCTCTTGTGCCATCCATACGCCTCCTCCAAAAATTACAAGGGCTAAAACAATCCAAAGTAAAGTACGTTTTTTCATGAATGTTCTCCTATAACATGTGAATATAGCCATATTATATCATGAATGTAAAAAATTTTTTATCATGAACCGCTCCTCAAAGCTTAACCAAAAATCTAACGCTCTCAATATCTGTACTTTATCAGTATTTTGTTTGAAAAAATTTTTCTATAAAATTCCTTTTACACTATCTTTCCAATAATTCCTATAATAAGAATCAAAGAAATATCTACAAGATTTGATTCTAAGGTGCTATCCCATCTTTTTCATTCATTTAGACTAACTGCAATTGAATTACATCTTATTGCTTCTTTTTTTCATCTAGTTTAACACTCTAGGGCTAGCTTCAATGCATGTTCCTAACATATAAAAAAGCCCTGTCCCAAGACAAGGCTTTGAGCTTCTTCACTTTGCCGATTACAGGGATTGAACCTGTGACCTAGGCTTTACGAGTGCCTTGCTCTACCAACTGAGCTAAATCGGCGATTACACTTACAGTATACTATGAGGATAGATGTCAAGAAATTTCCATCTATATTAGAAAAAGCCTGTCCTGAGACAAGGCTTTGAGTTTCTTCATCTTAAGAGCCTGCACTTTCGTAAGAATCCAAGCCCCTGTCCCAGAGTTTAAGAGAAATAGCAAAAAAGACAAGGGAAATCAACATCAAACCTCCGATGTTAAAGATTACATCCTTATCCTGCAAGAAATAGCTAGCAGGATAGTAGGCCGTAAAGGCAAATGGCACGATAAAGCTAATCAACCATCGTAGAAGAGAATTGTAAATAGAAATCGGGTACTTGGCAAAGTCATTAAACATATAAAAAATGTAAATCATGGCGCCTGACTGCTTGGTCCAAAAAGCGATGCTGGCTGTCGCAATTTTCAAGGAAGTATAAATCAAGGTCGCAAAAGGAATGCAGACTAGAAAAATCAGGAATTTGGGAAGAGTCCAAGCAATACTAGATACTGTTGTCGCTAGCAGAAGGCCTCCGACCAAAAGTTCACCCAAGGCATCAATCTGAAAGGTCTCAACTAGGATGTGAAAGAGAGGATTGATAGGACGAGTCAGATACTTGTCAAACTCTCCCTTTCTCACCAAGCGTTGTCCCAATGCCCAGAGATTATCAAAAAAGAGATGGTCCAAGCCCTTGGGAATCAAGGAAAATCCATAGATAAAAGCAATTTCTTGAAAAGTCCAACCTTCTAGGGATGGGATGTGTTGAAAGATGACATTGAGAAACAAGAGGTTCAAGCCTTGGGTCAGAAAAACTCCCAAGACACCAACCACAAAATCCACCTTGTATTCCATGATTTGTTTGATGTATTGTCTGATAAAAATCAGATGCATGCGTTGATATTTTTTCATACTAACCTCCTTGAATGGTGATAAATGACTGGACTCGTTTCCAAATCAACTGAGACAAGCCCACCATCACTAAGAGCCAGAAAAACTGGAGCAAAAGCGCCTGGACAATCTGACTGGCATCGTATTTCCCAACGATAATCATGACTGGAGTGTAAATCAAGGATGAAAAAGGCAAGAAGGACAGAATATCTGAAACCACTTCGGGAAAGAAAGCCAAGGGAATTAAACTCCCAGACATAAAGGCCACTATGGAAGTCTTAAGCAGATTGGAACCCCATAGATTTTTAAATACAAAGGCTGAAAATCCAAAACAGATATTAAAGAAAAAGTTAATCAGATAGGCCAACGTTAAGCTAAAAAGATAAAGGACAGTTAATCCCAGCACTTCTACAATCCCTTGCCCAGATAAGATTTTCATCAAAACAATGACACTTAAAAATGGAAGGCCAACGCTGATAAAAATCAACCACTTGGAACCAAGCTCGGTAAAGAGATAAGAGGCTGCAAAATGCACTGGTCTCAACAATCGCATGATAATGGAACCATCCTTGACCTCCTCCCCAATCATAAAGGACGAATCTGATCTAGTCAGAAGATTTGTCACAAAACTCATGATGATGTAGAGGGTGATATCTGCCATACTAAAGCCCTGAATCAAAGACTCTTGCGAAGAATCAAAGACAGCCTTCCAGAGATAAAAGGCCACAAAAGCACCCATAACATCTCCGATCCGATAGAGAATAAAGTTGACTCGATAGGTAATCAATTCCTGAACACCTGCATTTATAAAGGGTTTATAACGTCTCCACAATTTGAGCATCTTAGAGCTCCTTTCGGTAGAAGCGACGGATAATGTCCTCGATATCCGTATCCACCATCTTCAAATCTCGGATTTCAAAATCAGACAGGGTTTGCTTAATAATATCAGCTGATTGGTAGCGAGAACTATCGAATTCAATGTTGAGGCTATTCTCCTGTCTATCAATAATCATATCAGGCAGTTCTTCATAGTGAGAGACGAGATGACTTTGACCTGGTAGCAGTTCAAAAGAAAGAGTCTTCATCTTTCCAAAGGTATCCTTGAGTTGGCTAACCGTTCCATCAAAAATCTCCTGCCCCTTGTCTATCATGAAAATCCGATCACAGAGTTGCTCAATATCACTTAAGTCATGGGTGGTCAAGAGAATGGTCGTCTCTTCCTCCTGATTGATCTGAGTAATTGCCCGACGAATGTTATCTTTGACCGAAACATCCAGACCAATGGTCGGCTCATCTAAAAAAAGTACCTTGGGATTGTGGAGCAAGGAAGCTGCGATGTCTGCACGCATCCGTTGACCCAGTGAAAGAGTCCGCACGGGATCCTTGATAAAGTCTTTCAAATCCAAGACTTCATTCAAAAAGTCCATGCGCTTATGGAAGAGCGAATCAGGCACATCGTAAATCTCTTTCAAGACCGTGTAGGTCTCTTGCAGTGCCAAATCCCACCATAGCTGGGTGCGTTGTCCAAAAACTACGCCAATATCTTTGACATAATCTTGACGATTGTCCTGAGGAATCTTGCCGTTAATCCGACAAAAACCAGATGTCGGTTTTAAAATCCCTGTCAGCATTTTGATTGTTGTTGACTTCCCAGCACCATTGGCCCCGATAAAACCTAAAATTTGCCCCTTGGGCACCTCAAAGGTTAAATCCTTGACCGCTTCAAAGGTCTGCTTTTCAGGATGAATAAAAGAACGTAATGCCCCTTTCAAGCCCGGTTCCTTAACAGTCTTCACAAAATTTTTCTGAAGATGTTCCACTTCTATCATTGCCATATCTATCTCCCTATGTAAGGAATAGCAACATTGTGTTTTTGACTACAAATATTCTAAATCCTTACTTTCTACACCTTCTACATTTTATTACTACAAAAGGCTTTATACCAACCTATTATAGTCCAATAAAAAATAGAATGCAAGCGTTTGCCTAAAGTTTATGAAATTAAAATTTCTTCTCTTAAAGTGGTATTTTTATACTCAATGAAAACCAAAGAGCAAATTATAAAGCCAGATGCAGATAGCTCAAAGCATAGCTTTAAGATTGCAGATAAAACTGACATGGTTTGAAGAGATTTTCGAAGAGTATTAGTCCAAAATTCTGGCTTAATAGTCTCCTGAAAACACCAAAAAACCTGCCCAATGAGCAGGCTGGTGGATAAGAAAAAGAATTTTTTTAATCGAAAACTCACGATTCTACTGTTAATCCTTCAGTATTTAATTATTGTCATCAGTCTAAAATGATTTCTAACCCCTCAATTACTCTTTAAAAAATCTTCAATACGAGAAACAACCTCATGATTTTGATAATGATAAAGGTCGTGTGGTACATCCATATATATGACTTTCACATTAGACTGTTCACTAGCAAATTTCTCTGAAAAATGCTGCCATTCTGATTGACCAAAATTAGTGCCTTGACCGTTAGACACCAGTAATAAGGTGGGAATTTTCGGATTAATGTTTGAGGGAACATTCTTGGCATTTTCCTTTACCATTTGGGATTCATGAAGCATGGCTTGTGACATCAACTGCTTATAAGCTAGAAGTTTATATTGTTTCCGTTCACTTTCGATCAGAGTTGGATTTTTTATATAAAAGGACTCAGGGAAGTAGCGTAATAGGCCAATCTTGCTGCTCCAAAATGCCACAGTGATTAAGGCCTGATTTTGCTTTAAATTCTTATAACTTGACGGCAGTGCCCAATCCAGACCAATCAAGGCTTTCACTTCATCAGGATACTTCTCCTGCCAAGCCAAACTCTCTAGACTAGCCATGGAATGAGATAGAATGATAAACGGCCCTGTGATATTTGCTTGCGAAAGAGCTTGGCGAGTCTCAGACAAAACCTCCATCACATCTCTTGAATGATTGCTATCATCACTATAACCATATCCCGCCCGCTCCACGATAACTACCTTATACCGTTTCGATAAGGATTCCGATACTTCTTTAAAGTCCAAGATAGGAGAAGCAATACCAGCACCTGAGAGAACTACTATAGTCTCAGGACTACTCCCTTCAACGTAAACATTCATTTGATGTCCATCGATGAGAACTTGTTGTCCCATAGGTGTCAGTGAGGCTTGTTCCTTTTCCAAACTGATACGATGAAAAATGAATGTAGCCACTAGAAACAAAAGAATGAAACTAAGAAAGCCAAGAAACCATTTTTTCAGTATTTTCATAGCATTATTGTACAAAAAATAGAATCTTTTAGCAACTTAATATTGGTTCTTCTACAATATATTCACACCAAAAAACCCACCCAATGGGCAGGTTCTATCTGTATTATTCAGCTAGATTAAGCTTTACCTTCTGAACCGAATACGTCGATACGTTCTTCAACTGATGCTTGGATAGCTTTTACACCATCAGCCAAGAATTTACGTGGGTCGAAGAGTTTTTTCTTGTCGTATTCTGCTTCGTTTGCTTCGTAGTCACGAGCAAATTTACGAGTTGCGTTAGCGAATGCGATTTGGCATTCAGTGTTAACGTTAACTTTCGCAACACCAAGTTTGATAGCTGCTTGGATTTGCTCATCAGGAATACCTGATCCACCGTGCAATACGATTGGGAATCCTGGAAGAGCTTCTGTCAATTTTTGCAAGTGGTCAAGGTCAAGACCTTCCCAGTTTGCTGGGTAAGGACCGTGGATGTTACCAATACCAGCTGCCAAGAAGTCGATACCAGTTGCAACCATTGCTTTAGCATCTTCGATTGGAGCCAATTCACCTTTACCGATGATTCCGTCTTCTTCACCACCGATAGTACCAACTTCAGCTTCTACTGAGATACCTTTAGCGTGTGCTTTTTCAACAACTTCTTTAGCCAATTTAAGGTTTTCTTCAACTGGAAGGTGTGAACCATCAAACATGATTGAAGTGTAACCAACTTCGATACACTCAAGTGCATCTTCGTAGTGACCGTGGTCAAGGTGGATAGCTACTGGTACAGTGATACCCATTGATTCAACAAGGTTAGCGATCAAGTTGCGAGCAACTTTGTAACCACCCATGTATTTAGCAGCACCCATTGAAGTTTGGATCAAAACTGGAGCTTTTTTAGCTTCTGCTGCGCGCAAGATAGCTTGAGTCCACTCAAGGTTGTTTGTGTTAAATCCACCAACTGCATAACCGTTGTCACGAGCTGCTTGGACAAATTTTTCTGCTGAAACGATTGCCATTTTATCAGGCCTCCTGTATATTTTTATGGGTCATCCCATTTACATTGTTCATTTTATCACTTTTTGATAAAAAAATCTAGTTTTTCCCGCAGTTTCGATTGAATTTCTTCTAGCTTCATCTATGTAAACCCTTTCTATTCCTAGTCTTGGGCGACTTTTGGAAAAGCTATGAAGAAAGTCAAACGATTCTCCTGCATCTCAAAACGATAAGGTAATTTTTCATGTTCTAATAGACTTTTAACCACAAAGAGTCCCATCCCAGACCCCTTGGCCTTGCGACTAGCATTGTCAGAAAAAGACTGGGCTAGTTTTTCTTGTTCTTCTGAGCTACAGCTATTTTCTATAAAAAGTTCCCCTTCTCTTTCTCCAATGCGAACTAAGCCACCTGGAATCGAGTGCTTAATAGCATTGCTGATGAGGTTAGAAAGAATCAACTTCATGACAGATGGGTTTAGATAAGCCTGCTGATGAGTCAAACTATTGTCTATCTGGAGCTCTCTATCCTTGGCTAGTAAGGCATAATCCTTAACCAGACTTTGCGTCATCTGGTATAAGTCAATTTGTTCCCTATCATCTCGCAATTCCTGCACAGACGAGAGAGAAAGTATCTGGAGAACGTGGTGATTAAGCTCATCTACAATCCCCAAGGTAACTCCCAGATAGCGGTCTCTGTCCTTATAACGCCCGACATTTTCTTTCATGTTTTCGATCAGGATTTTCAAACTAGCCAGAGGTGTTTTCAATTCATGAGAAGCCCCTCGTAGGAATTCGACCTTCATCTTTTCCAGCTGGAGAATAGCTTCATTCTTGTCATGCAAGTCCGCAATAACAGTCAAAAGATGCTGATAGAGGCTATTGATTTGTTCCTTGAGATCCCCAATCTCATCCTTAGAATCCACGCGCAATCGCACTTGGGCATCCAGTTCCATCATCCGTCGGGTCACCCGCTTGATTTCCAAAATCGGGGCAACAATGGTCCGAGCATAGATGTAGGCTACCAAGAGGGAAATCAGAAAGGAGGCCAACAAGGTATAAGGGAGAAACTGGAGACTAATCTGCTCTGCTTCCTTTTGCAAATCCATCGAAGCCAGAAATTGAAGAGTCATAGTACTACCATCTTGCGTTTTCACCTCCCGTTCCTCGATAAAGAGGGAGGTGGTCTGGCGATCTGTATCCAGAGGAAGGCTGTCCTTGACTTCTAACTTGTCCTCGGTCATCTCCCCCTTGACAGCCCCCTTGATCTCACTGGTCTGGGAATACAAGTCTAAGACTTGTTCGATATTCTGCCTATCTTTCCCTTCTAGGGACTGGGCAATAGCTGTCGCTTTCTGGCCAATAGTTTCCTGACGGTGGCTCAGATAAGTCGAGGGAAAGAGAAAATAAATGGCTAAATGAAGGCAAATAACCAGAACACTAAAAATCGAGAAGGTATAGATAAATATCTTTGTAAATAAACCAGTTCGTTTCATTTTCGCTCCAATTTATAACCAACATTGCGCACAGTGAGGATGCAGTCCAAGTCTAGCTTTTTCCGCAATTCCTTGATATAGACATCAATGACACGGTCAAAGGGAACCTCATCTGTCGCCTTCCAGACCGCATCGATAATCTGAGACCGAGTCAAGGCACGTCCTTCATTTTTCACCAGATAGTACAAAATTTCCAACTCTTTAGCATTAACAGCCACTTCCTCTCCTGCTAGGCTTGCACTGTAGCTCTCAAAGTCCACCTTAGTATCCTTATAGGAAAAGGTTCGTCCCGTATCGTAGTAGCGCTTGAAAATTGCATCCACCCTCACTTTTAAGAGAGACAGGGAGAAGGGCTTTTCCAGATAGCCGTCTGCCAGAGAGGCAAAGGCGCTCATCTTGTATTCCTCATCCTGAAAGGCGGTCAGCATCAAGACAGGAACCTGACTGGTTTTACGAATCTCAGCTAGGACTTCTAGGCCATTGAGCTTGGGCATCTGGATATCCAGTAGTACTAGGGCTACTTCATAGCTGGAAAATTTTTCCAGAGCTTCTTGTCCATCTGCTGCTTCAATGGTTTCATAGCCACAATCCGTCAAATAATCACTGATACCCTCACGGATCATCTCTTCATCTTCTACAATTAAAATTTTCATAGAAAAACGTTTCACATTCCTTTAAATTTCTTGTAAATCATCTTGCTTTCATCCTGATTAACAGAGGACTTATCAAGATGAAATAGATAAAAATGCTACCTATATTATACCCCATTTAGGGGAGAATAGGTAGCAAGTTTGTTATTCGCTATCCAGCAAGAGTTCTTTTGGTTGTTTTCTTAGGAGATTGCTTGAAGCAAGCGCCATAACGAGAACCACTAGAATCAAGGCAAGGACAAAGACGATGATAAAGTCTGATGTCTGAATAGAAATATCTAGGCTCGACAAGGTCTTGCTAAAGCCATCTACTTCTGCACCACCACCAAGGTTAGAGGCTTGAGCAGCCTTGCTGGCTTGCTTGGCAACACCTGAAGTCACATTGGCAAGAACAGTGTTTCCGATTGCACGAGCTGTGTAGCTGGCTAGGAAGTAAGCAGAAACTAGAGCAGGGATGGCAATCAAAATGGATTCGGTGATGAATTGACCCAAGATACTTGCCTGCTTGAGACCGATAGAGAGGAGAATGCCCACTTCCTTGCGACGAGCGTTAATCCAAAGACTAAGCAAGAGTGCAAGGAGAAGAACTGAGAAGCTCAAGCTACCCCAGAAGAGGAGGTTGGCCATCTTGTACATACCAGAGATGGATTGCTCTAGAGCTGGGTAGTTAGAGGAGCTCTTAACAAGTGTGTAGCTCTTCCAGTTGATGCCACTGATACCATTCAACTCTTTCATAACATCATCCAAGTTCTTGTCCGCTGTTACAAAGAAGGTTGCATCTCCATAAATAGCTGTGTCTTCTGTGTATCCATATAGTTTTGCAGCAGTATGAATATCTGTAATAGCTGTATTTTCATAAAGTTCTTGCGAGTAGGTTACTGCTGACTTATTATGACCATCAAAGAGCCCCTTGATTGTCACTTCGACTGTTTCCTTGGCTCCTTTTTCATTGTCTGCATCGTAGATATTAGAGTCTAGTTTGACCTTGTCCCCTACTTTCCAGCCGTGTTTGGCTGCCAAGTCCTTGTGCAGGAGGATCTTGTCCTTGTCGTCGTTTGTTAGGTGCTCACCTTCGACCAGCTTATAAGAACCAGAGACAAACTTGTCTTCTTTAGAGGAGTCATTGACACCTGTAATCATCAAGCTACTTCCAAAATGTTTGGCACGGTCAGGTGTCAGATTTTTCTTGGTATCTGGCGTTTCGATGAGTTCATAGCCAGTCAAATCCCCAATAGCGTTGATGCGTTTAACATAAGACTCGATAGCCTTGTTTTCAGTGATTTTTTTGATATCTTCACCCTTAATATTCCCAGCACCACGTGGCGTACCTTGATTGACGCGACGGTTAATCTGCATGGAAAAACTATTGGTGATATTTTTAAAGGTCTCTTGAGAAGCCTTGGCAGTAGCTCCCTTGATGGACAAGCCGACCAAACTCAAGCTCGCCATGAGGAGAATAATCAGGAAGATGACAATCGATTTGAAAAACTTCCTTGTAACATAGGCAAATGCGTTGTGTAACATAGGTTCCCTTTCTAAATGTTGTTCTATTTTATTGTTCTAGTAGAAAAAGCTCATATTATTTCGTCGTATTGCGAGTTTCAGTTAGTTTCTTATCCTTCAACTCAAGTGTAATATCTGACGCTTGTGCCACTTCTTTGCTGTGGGTTACGACGATGACACATTTACCTGTTTTCTGGGCAAGTGATTTGAGCAGTTCGACAATATCTCCAGCAGTCTTAGGGTCCAGATTTCCTGTTGGCTCATCCGCTAGAATAACTGGAGCTTCTGATACCAAACTGCGAGCAATGGCAACACGTTGTTGTTGACCACCTGATAACTGGAGAACATTCCGCTTGATCTGACTTTCATCTAAACCAAGCTCAAGAAGTGTATCCTTGCTTGCCTTTTTGTTGACCAAGCGGATATTTTCCAGTGGAGAAAGATAATCTATCAAATTATAATTTTGAAAGACCAAGGAAATATGGTGCATGCGATGGTAAGAATACCCCTTCTTACGAATATCCTCTCCTTGAAAAAGGATAGAACCTTCAACAGGACTATCTAGACCAGCAAGTAGGGACAAGAGTGTGGATTTTCCTGCTCCCGACTCACCAATAATACTGTAAAATTTCCCGGGTTCAAAATTATAATTGATCTGATATAGGACTGCTTCAGCAGTGTTCTTATAACGGTAGGTAACATCTTGTAATTGTAATAAAGTCATGATTTCTCCTTCTTAACTAATAGATGATAAAATTTCTTTCGGCGATTTTCTAAATAAGAATAGGAAACAAAGGGCTACAGATAAACAACTAAGCAGAACTAGAAAAACATAGGATTCTGCAAAAGATAGGATGCTGGTTGATAGACTGCTTGCTTTGGCTAGCGTGTCTTGTAAGGCTGCCTGATCTCCACTTGCTAGGACAGTTTGGAGCAGATAGGATGTAATGGCATTTCCAGCAATAAAGGATGGAAGCAAAGCTCCGAGAGATACCAAAACTACCTCTAAACAGAACTGTAGGAAGATCGAACTCTTGCCTTTTCCAAGTGCCAGTAAAATCCCTACTTCGTAGACCCTTTCTCTCAACCAGAGAGACAAGACCAAAATTAAGGCTCCTGCTCCTGCTATCAACATTCCATAAAGGAAGATGGTCAGAAAGGTTTGGAAGGTAGCAACTGAGTCTTTGATTTGTTCAAAGGCCTTGTTTTCCTTCTCAACTTGATAGCCTTGATTTTCCAAAGACAAGTTTTCTACCTGCTTCATGAGTCCGTCCATTTCCTTAGGATTTTCTACATAGAAGCGAGCTGCAGTGACTTGAGGTTCACCATTACCCAAAAGGCTTTGGCTACTTTCATAGTCTGTAAAGACTTGGTTTTCACTGAAGTCAGAAGACAAGCCTGTAAATTTCTCTTGTTTTTTACCAGAGAAGATGCCGACAATTTCAAACTCAACTGTTTGTTCTTTGCCAGATTCTGACTGTCCAGCATCTAAACGAATCTTGTCATGAAGCGAAAGACCGTTCTTCTTAGCCAACTCTTCGTGGATGAGAATTTTCTTGGAATCTCCTTTTTGAAGGTGTCGGCCTTCTTTTAAGTTGAAAGCCGAGCTGGTAAAGGTCACATCCTTAGATGAATCCTCAAGAGCCGTTAAACTAACCAGATTCTTGTCCGCAGCTGACAAATCATCACGCTCCACGTTCTGCTCGCCACTCACCGCTTCCTTGTCTTTTAGTTTTGCGACCGTCTCCAGTTCAGGAGAAACATTTTCCAGGCCCTTAATCTTGCTGACAGATGCTAGGTCCGATAACTTGAAGGTCTGTCCGTTTTCTATCTTTTTAATTGAAAAAGATGTATTGAGTGATTTGTAAAGATTGGTTTCAACTGTTTTGTTGGACTTCATCAAAGTCAAACAGGCTGAAATTCCAGCCAATAGGACCAATAAAATCAGAAATAAAATAAAACTTCTCAGTCGTTTTCTGCTGACATAGGCCCAAGCTCTTTGGATCGGATTCATTTGTCACCTCCATATTTGTAAAACTATTATAAAATCCAAATATGAAATGTTTATGAAATACAAAAAAAGAGCAAAAATTTTTTGCTCTACTTAAATTTGATGAAAACAAAAGGCTCTATTATATTTGAAAAAATATTTGCAAGGAGAAGTCGCGAAGGAACATGTTATGGTCAAAGCACTATTTTTTCTTTTTCGGATTTAAATCTTCAAAAGAGTTACTATTTTTACTAACAACCTCGCTAATTGCTTTTTGTCCTAAACCATTAATTGAGCTATCCATTTGTGCTGCTAAAGTCGTTACAGCTGTCTTATTTGTCATAGCAAGAGTCCCTATCTCCTCATCGTACTTATCTACAATATCTTTTCTACCTGATATTATCGGAGGAGCACAAAAGGCTTTGATAGCTGCTCTTTCCAATGTTTTTTTGATTTCTCGTCTGGCTGATTCTGACATAGGTCCAATCAAAGCATCTATGACTAAATCCACTAGCATTTTTTCTGCTCCCTTTCTAACTCATATAGATCTCTTCTTCGACTATAACTCTCTTCTAACTCTTTTTCTAAGCGAGAGCGCTCTTTTCGGTACTGAGTCTGCAATTCTTCATCTTTTGCCTCTATTTTAGCATATTGACGAAGATACTCACTCCTTGTCTCAACTGCATAAGATTCTAAGAGTATCAGAAATTGGTGGCGCTCTCTCTCATATCCAGAATTCTTTTTACCAAAATCATAAGCAATGTTTTCAAATTCCTCATATAATCTGGTCAACTGAGAACGATTATGATCTAAACTCTCATAAGATCCTCCTATTTTCTTCTTAGCAGTTCTATAGTCATCCTCCAAAGACCAAAGTCCCTCTTCTTGCTTTTTTATTTTCATTTGAATTTCTTCTAGTTTGTCCATTGATTAATATCCCTTGCCAAGCTTTCATCTCCTTCAACTGCTTGTTCAACACCCTTCTGAATATTCGTTTCCAAATCTGTAAAAGCTTTTACAATCGCAGCTGATTTACTTACTTTTTTATCAAAATGTCTCTGAGTCTCTCCCACAATACTATCATACGTTACCCCAGCTTCCGCATAAACATCCTCTATCTCATCATAAGTTAATTCTGTGACGAACCAAGGAACTTCCTTACTTTTATCGAAGAGTGTTTCAGCTTCCGCAACTGCTTTTTTCGCCACTGCCTCAATCTCACTGTTTCCGTTGCTGACACTCTCTGTCATTGCTGTCGCAACAGCTGTTGCTTGGACACTGTCCAAGAAAAACATCTCATGACTACTTATACTACCATCGGATAAAAATTGAGTATTCAACTGTTTTAGAAGTCCGTTTTTGACACCTTGTAATTTCTTCAGGGTCTCATAGTTCTTCTTTTCAAGTTCAGTCATCTTCTCTGGACTCTGTTTTTCCAAAATATCCTTGATTTGGTTAATTTGATTTTTATCACCCGTAATATCTGGATCAATACTGTGCCCACCGGAATTTTCAAGCAGGTAATCTTCTCCCAAGTATACACCCAAAAAAGGCTTTGAGATATTGTTAAGAAAGTCATCTTGAGTCCGGATTCGTACTACTTGACCTGTGAATGTCTTTTGTTTATTGATTATCTTCTCCCTTGCCGAATCCCACGGAGTCAGATAATCTATGATTTTATCTTTAGATTCGATAAGACCTTCTAAATAGAGAGGCGCTGAGTTATATACCACAGTACGCGGAGCGTTATACTCTAAGGCCACCCTCTGAGCGATGTTACCTCCTAAAGAATGTCCAGTTAGAGTAATATTATCCCCATATCTCTGTCGAATCCTTTCATAAAATTTGAAAGCTTCATCATAATGAAAACCGAGCGCCATGGCTATACTACCGACATCTGTAGCGACATCCTTGACTATATCCGCATTAGGATTCGTTCCCGTATAGGCAATAATCACCTCTCCACTGTCCTTATCTAGGAAGGCTGTACCACTCGTCCCAGTAAAGTCATCATGAAAATCATCTAGATACTGGAGGTTAGAGGGGAGAGGTTTACTTCTGTCTACTGCATTAAGAAGTTGTTTTCTATCATCATGTCCAATTTCAGGTTGATTAACTCGCACATTCTCAAATTCGTAAGTCAGATTTGCTGCATCTAGAGTAGCAATACCACTATTCGCTGTATCCTTTTTACTCATACTTCTCTCCTAATTCGATACTCTCTCCTTAAAATAATAGCCATCATTAAAATCAACAGTAACAGAATAATAATAAAAGTCATCTAACCTCAAAGAACTACCAAATCCTAGCACTGTTTCAGCTTGTTGCTGTTTATTAAAATATTGGTTAATCGTTGTGTTTTTAATAATATAATCTATATCAAAAGAACCATTATTTCCATTAAAATGTTTGTTTTTTAATGATAATTTACTTAAAAACTCTTTATCTATACCAAGTTTTTGAAACAAAAAACCATCAAACTTCCATATTCTTTTAGCGGTTTCTTCATCAGAAAAAATAAATTTGTTGTCTATATATTGAACACTTACTACCACTTCATCGCTTTTTGGCGCATCTTCCTTCGCTGGGCTTTTAGCAAGAGTACCCGTTATTGTATGCGATGTTGCATCACCTTTCAGCTTAATTTCTGTAATAGAATCATCAATTCCATCACTTTTCTTTTTGAAATAGACCTGCTCAATCTCAAATCCTTCCGGAAATTGCTTAAACAAATCAAACAAATTCTCGGTTGGATAGACACGACTGACCTCAGAGACTTTGTTCTCAATCCATGCTCGACTATTTTTATTTTCTCCACACCCTGTTAATCCTATCATTATCAATCCTCCTAAAAGTAACATTGTGAGAAATATGCGTTTTTTCATAACCCTCTCCTTACTTATGATATTCAATAAAACAACTAATCATAGTTCCCTTATAGTATACCATAAAAGAAACATTTCCTTGCTATCTTATTAAAATTCGTTAGTCAGATTAGAAGCATCTAAGGTCGGCACATTACTATTTGGCATCTATCTTCTTCATACTCTTACTTTTTCCTGTTATAAGTTCTGAATGAGATATATTTTCTCCGTCAAAAACCACAGGATAACCGTATTCATAGCCAATAGTTGCAGAGTGGTCTGCACTAATAAAAAGGTCTAACGATTCACTTGATTGTATATGGAAGTAATCCTGAATAATTTTACTATTTACATTTTTATAAGTAATAGAAGCATCACCAGTCTCCCAATTATAGTACGTTTTTTTGAGTTCCAATTGAGACAAAATTGCTTTATTTAGTTCTAACTTTTGAAATAAAAACCCATCATAAAACAAATCATCTTTAGAAACTTCTGGATTCAAAAATTCCAATCCTTTTTCAGTGTACACAACACGGCTTTCTAAAAGCACTTTTTCTTCATAAGGATTACCTCGAGCTTCTATTCTTTTAAAATTACCAGTTATTTCTTTTGTTTCTGCATTTCCTACGAGTTCAATCTTCTGATAACGAGAATAGTCCTTCGTCTCATCGTAGGTATCAATACTTCTAATCTCAAACCCTTCCGGAAATTGCTTAAACAAGTCAAAGAGATTTTCAGTTGGATAGACACGACTAACCTCAGAGACTTTGTTCTCAATCCATGCTCGACTGTTCTTATTTTCTCCACATCCTGCCAATCCTATCATTATCAATCCTCCTAAAAGTAATATTGCGAAAAACGCGCGTTTTTTCATAACCTTCTCCTTATTTATGATATTCAACAAAATAGCTAATCATAGTTCCCTTATGGTATACAATAAAAGCAACATTTCCTTGTATCTTATTCAAATTTACAAGTCAGATTCGCTGCATCCAGAGTTGGAATTTCACTGTTAACCGATTCTTTTTCACTCATTCTTTCGCATGCTCCTTATTTATAATCAGGTCAATCAGGATGTTTTAAATGTTAGCAAATTAATTAGAAACACTATTTCTATCATCTATCCAACTTGAAACTATCTCACTCATTCCATCATTTGGGTTATCCTTAAAAGCAATATTAACATTCAATCGATAACCTTTTGTATTATTATAAGATTCCGCTCCACTTATTGATAAAATGTGTTCTCCATTTGAATTAAGGAAATTATTTATTGTAGAGTCATCACTAATATAATAGATTTCAAACACATTGCGATTTGAAAAATATTGAAACTTTTCAAGCTTCATTTGAGATAAAACATCTCTATTCAAACTTAATGTTTGGAATAGAAAACTTTTATAACCCCAAATTTTTTCCGCTACCTCATTGTTAGAAAATATAAATTGACCATCTTTATATTCTACATCAACATGGTCTTTCACTTCTTCTTTATATGGTTCGGTAGATATTTTTATAGTCTCTATCTTTCCTTTTATGGTTTGATTTTCTGCATCTCCATCTAAGGAAACTACTGTTCTGAGCGAATCCTTATAGAATGTTTGAGTAATATTAAACCCTTCCGGAAATTGCTTAAACAAATCAAAGAGATTTTCAGTTGGATAAACACGACTGACCTCAGAGACTTTGTTCTCAATCCATACTCGACTGTTCTTATTTTCTCCACATCCTACCAATCCTATCATTATCAATCCTCCTAAAAGTAACATTGTGAGAAATATGCGTTTTTTCATAACCTTCTCCTTATTTATAATATTCAATAAAACAACTAATCATAGTTCCCTTATAGTATACCATAAAAGAAACATTTCCTTGTATCTTACTCAAATTCGTAAGTCAGATTAGACGCATCTAAAGTTGGAATTCCACTATTCACATATTTTTTATCTACCATTTAATTTCCCCTTAATTCGATACCGTTTCTATGAATGTATAAACATTATCGTAGTTGATAGTTATTGAATAATAGAAATAATCATCGTTTCGGTATGAACTTCCAAAACCTAATGTTGCTTGTTCATTTTCATCTTTTTTAAAATACTGATTGATAGTTTGATTCCGAACTAAATAATCAATATCAAATGCTCCATTATTGCCATTATAACTCTTGGATTTCATAGACATTGAAGATAGAAATGAGTAATCAATTGTTAACTTTTGAAAAAAAAAAGAGCTAGCCTAAGCTAACTCTTATCCTATGCGGAGAGAGGGACTTGAACCCTCACGACCTAAAGCGGTCACAGGATCCTTAGTCCTGCGCGTCTGCCAATTCCGCCATCCCCGCGTCGATTACTTTACTAGTATATCAACTTTTAGGATCCTTGTCAACACTTTTTTTCAAAATTTTTCATTTCATCAACCAAATTACTCTGAAATTTCATTTAGATTTTCATCTACTAACTTAGCTCCCAGTGTATTTTTGAAATGTCCAAGGGCAAATTGGTGATTTTCAGGCCAGATGGAGGCAACAGCTGGTTTAACAACCTCGATATCATATCCTAGATTGTAGGCATCTATAGCTGTATGCAGGACACAGATATCCGTCAAGACTCCTGTTAAGATAACTGTAGAAATCCGACGCTCTCTCAAACGGATATCCAGGTCAGTCCCAGAAAAAGCTGAGTAATGGCGTTTATCCATCCAAAAGACACGACTGTCTGAACCATGCTCTTGATAAAAGGTCCCCAAATCTCCATATAAATTTCGTCCACTAGTCCCAATCAAATTGTGAGGAGGAAATAACTTGCTTTCTGGATGGAAACAATCATTTTCTTCATGAGCATCTATTGTAAAGAAGATGTAATCTCCGCGTTCAAAAGCTAATCGAGTTACCTTGCTGATGGCATCCGAAATTGCCTGAGCTGGAGCGCCTGCTGTCAATTTTCCACTATCAGCAACAAAATCTTCTGTATAGTCAATCGAAATTAAAGCCTTAGTCATTAGTAATCTCTTTTCTTCACTTCTTCAAAAATATCTGAAATCAAGACCTTAAGATAGGTTCCCTTCATTCCAAGCGAGCGACTTTCAATAATCCCTGCAGACTCAAGTTTACGAAGGGCATTGACAATCACAGAGCGGGTGATTCCAATACGGTCTGCAATCACAGACGCAGTCAACTGGCCTTCATTTCCATTTAATTCCCCTAAAATTGCTGAAACAGCACGGAGTTCTGAATAAGAAAGGGTGTTAACTGCCATGGTAACAGCAGTACGGCGACGGATATTTTTCTCATCTTCTTCACGCTGGAAGTTAAGGAGTTGAATTCCAACAACGGTACTCGCAATCTCAACAAGGATCAAATCCTCGTCTTCGAATTTTTTATCATTGCGCCAAATAATCAAAGAACCAAGGCGAATCCCTGATACATGAATCGGTGCAATAGTCGTCAAACCATCTGGAAAGTCTGCACGACTCTCCACAGGGAAAATACTCAAATCATGATCAACTGTCAGATTGGCTTCTGTATCGTAAATCATGTTCGCACCTTGAATGTACTCATCCGGGAAAATCTTAGTTTGGAAGAATTGCTCTACACGATCTGTATTGGTTTTGTAACGCATAAAATAGCCAAGGAGACGTCCCTTGCTATTGACGATGCAGGCGTTACAGTCAATAATGTCTGCCAATTGACGGGTAATCGCATTGTAGGGAAGTTCTTCCTGCAACTGCTCCTCTGAGCGCTTCAGGATAGAAGTAATTTTTCTAGTTTTTTCTAATAAATGTGCCATTTTTCACCTCGAATATAATCGCTATCATTATAACACAAACAGCTTGAATTTTCAATTATTATCTGAAAATTGCTTATTTAATTGCAATTTGAAAAAACAAGAATATTTTTAATTAAATTGCTTCTTTTCTATTGACAAGTTCCCTATTTTTGCGTATCATAATATTACAAGAAGATAATATATATATTTTATTTATCTTTCTTTTTCCATTCGGTCTCCTTATATAAAAAAGCGATTCATTTTGAACCGCTTTTTCTTATTTATCTCCCTTGTTACGAATAACAAAGCCTGTTTGCTTTTCACTTGAAGTATTGCGTGGTTTTTTATTATCCTTACGATAACGTTTTTCCTTATCAAAACGATCGTTGCTACGACTTCCTTTTTTGAAATCATCACGACGACCATTGCCACGGCGATCACGGTCTCGACGGTCGTCCCCACGACGGCTTCCACGACTTCCCTTACCTTTACCACCGAAGCCATTACCTGATGGTTTAAATGGAAGTGGTTTTTCACGTGCAATCTCCACTTCAGGAAGACTATCTGGATCTTGAACAGTCAAACTCAAGATATACATCGCCAATTCTTCTGGAGTAAATTCGGCAGCTAGCTTACGAGCATCCTTACCAAATTTCTCAAAGTTGGCACGGATAGTCTCATCTGCAAAATCACGTTCAATTTTCTTGAGAGCTACCTGTTTTTTAGCTTGGAAGGCTTCTTCTGCACTTGCAGGTTTGAGACCTTTCATGCGTTTCTTAGTCAAGTTCTCAATGATTTGGAGGTAGCCCATTTCATTTGGTGATACGAAGGTAATCGATTGACCTGACTTACCAGCACGACCTGTACGACCGATACGGTGAACATAACTTTCAGGATCTTGTGGAATATCGTAGTTATAGACATGAGTCACACCTGAAATATCCAAGCCACGCGCTGCAACGTCTGTCGCAACCAAAACATCAAGATTTCCATTTTTAAAGTCACGAAGAACACGAAGACGTTTGTTTTGGTCTAGGTCGCCATGAATTCCTTCTGCACGGAAGCCACGAATTTTCAGACCACGAGTCAATTCATCTACACGACGTTTTGTACGACCAAATACGATAGCAAGTTCTGGTTGTTCCACATCCATGAGACGAGTCATGGTGTCAAATTTTTCTTGTTCCTTGACACGGAGATAGTATTGGTCAACCAATTCTGTTGTCAATTCCTTGGCAGCAATCTTCACATGCTCAGGTTCTTTCATAAATTGAACACCGATACGTTTGATGGCATCTGGCATAGTTGCTGAAAAGAGCAAGGTTTGACGGTTTTCAGGAACACGGGAAATGATAGCTTCGATATCTTCAAGGAAGCCCATGTTGAGCATCTCGTCAGCTTCGTCAAGTATCAAGGTTTCAATGTCTTGTAATTTCAAGGCCTTGCGTTTGATCAAGTCCAAGAGACGACCTGGAGTTCCCACCACGATATGGGCACCCGATTTAAGAGCCTTAATTTGTTTTTCGATGCTTGATCCGCCATAAACTGAGCGAACTTTGACTCCCTTACTACGACCAAAGCGGAAGAGTTCCTCTTGACTTTGGACAGCTAGTTCACGAGTTGGAGCGATGACCAAGGCTTGGATAGTCGCTTCTTCTGTACGGATTTTTTCAAGGGTTGGCAAGCCAAAGGCTGCAGTTTTACCTGTGCCAGTCTGGGCTTGACCAATCACATCTTTACCTTCAAGAGCCAATGGAATAGTTTGCTCTTGGATAGGACTGGCTTCTACAAAACCAGCTTTTTCAATCTCTGCTAGCAAATCAGCAGACAAGTTAAATTCATTAAATTTCACGTTATTCTTCTTTCTAAAGGTGGTGCGAAGCCACCCTATAGGGCTTAGTTTATACTTTTCTTTTTATGACGTATTTTCATATACTGGATATAAAATCGTGTTGCTTCTTTTCCACAAAAGAAAAGTACTGTTTTCTTTGCAACCTATCTAGTATAACACAAGAGAGAAGCAAAAGATAGCCCAATCCATCGATAAAGTCATGTAAACGATTTTTCTGAGAAAGTAAGGCTATAATTTCCACTATTTCATAAACTTTTTTAAAGCGTAGCAGAATTGTGCAAAAGTTTTTTTCTTATGCTAGAATGAAATTCGAATAGGAGGAACTCTAAATGTTAACTTATGATTTAATCGTTATCGGATTTGGTAAAGCTGGTAAAACACTAGCAGGTAAATTGGCTTCAGCTGGCAAAAAAGTTGCCCTCGTTGAACGTAGCAAAGCTATGTACGGTGGAACTTGTATCAACATCGGATGTATCCCAACTAAAACTTTGCTAGTTGCTGCTGAAAAAGACTTGTCTTTTGAAGAAGTCATTGCTACCAAAAACACTATCACTGGTCGCCTCAACGGTAAAAACTATGCGACTGTTGCTGGTACTGGCGTCGATATCTTTGATGCGGAAGCTCACTTCCTTTCAAATAAAGTCATCGAAATCCAAGCTGGTGATGAAAAGAAAGAACTGACTGCTGAAACAATCGTCATCAACACTGGTGCTGTTTCAAATGTCTTACCAATCCCAGGACTTGCTACAAGCAAGAATGTCTTTGACTCAACAGGTATCCAAAATTTGGACAAATTACCTGAAAAACTTGGAGTCCTTGGTGGTGGAAATATCGGTCTTGAATTTGCAGGCCTTTACAACAAACTTGGAAGCAAGGTTACAGTCCTAGATGCCTTGGATACTTTCCTACCTCGTGCAGAACCTTCCATCGCAGCTCTTGCTAAACAGTACATGGAAGAAGACGGTATTGAATTGCTTCAAAACATCCGTACTACTGAAATCAAAAACGACGGTGACCAAGTGCTTGTCGTGACTGAAAACGAAACTTACCGTTTCGATGCCCTTCTCTACGCAACTGGACGCAAACCAAATGTAGAACCACTTCAACTTGAAAACACAGATATTGAACTAACTGAACGTGGTGCTATTAAAGTGGACAAACATTGTCAAACAAACGTTCCTGGTGTCTTTGCAGTTGGAGATGTCAACGGTGGACTTCAATTTACTTACATTTCACTTGATGACTTCCGTGTTGTTTACAGCTACCTTGCTGGAGATGGCAGCTACACACTTGAAGACCGTCTCAATGTACCAAACACCATGTTTATCACACCTGCACTTTCACAAGTTGGTTTGACTGAAAGCCAAGCAGCTGATTTGAAACTTCCATACGCTGTTAAGGAAATCCCTGTTGCAGCAATGCCTCGTGGCCACGTAAACGGAGACCTTCGCGGAGCTTTCAAAGCTGTTGTTAATACTGAAACAAAAGAAATTCTTGGAGCAAGCATCTTCTCAGAAGGTTCTCAAGAAATCATCAACATCATCACTGTTGCTATGGACAACAAGATTCCTTACACTTACTTCACAAAACAAATCTTCACTCACCCAACCTTGGCTGAAAACTTGAATGACTTGTTTGCGATTTAATACTCTTCGAAAATCAAATTCAAACCACGTCAGCGTCGCCTTACCGTACTCAAGTACAGCTTGCGGCTAGCTTCCTAGTTTGTTCTTTGATTTTCATTGAGTATAAGTTAAAATCTCATCTTAACGAACAGCCCTCTGTGGGCTGTTTTTACTTCTGCGGAACCTCAAATCCGTCTTTTCCCTCTTTTATGATATAATAGAAACATGAAATTAAAAACTACTTTGGGCCTTCTTGCTGGGCGTTCTTCCCACTTCGTTTTAAGTCGTCTTGGCCGTGGAAGTACGCTCCCAGGAAAACTCGCCCTTCAATTTGATAAAGATATTTTACAAAACCTAGCTAAGAACTACGAGATTGTCGTGGTCACTGGAACCAACGGAAAAACCTTAACAACTGCCCTCACTGTCGGCATTTTAAAAGAAGTTTATGGTCAAGTTCTGACCAACCCAAGTGGTGCCAACATGATTACAGGGATTGCGACAACCTTCTTAACAGCCAAGTCTTCTAAAACTGGGAAAAATATTGCCGTCCTAGAAATCGACGAAGCCAGTCTATCTCGTATCTGTGACTATATCCAGCCAAGCCTTTTTGTCATCACGAATATCTTCCGTGACCAGATGGACCGCTATGGTGAGATTTACACAACTTACAAGATGATTTTGGATGCCATTCGTAAGGTGCCTACAGCTACTGTCCTCCTTAATGGAGACAGTCCACTTTTCTACAAGCCAGCTATTCCAAATCCTGTAGAGTATTTTGGTTTTGACTTGGAGAAAGGTCCAGCCCAGCTGGCTCACTATAATACCGAAGGGATTCTCTGTCCTGACTGCCAAGGAATCCTCAAATATGAGCATAATACCTATGCAAACTTGGGTGCTTATATCTGTGAAGACTGTGGATGTAAACGTCCTGATCTCGACTATCGCTTGACAGACTTGGTCGAGTTGGCCAACAATCGCTCTCGCTTTGTCATTGACGGTCAAGAATACGGTATCCAAATCGGCGGGCTCTATAATATCTACAACGCCCTAGCTGCAGTTGCCATCGCCCGTTTCCTCGGCGCAGATTCGGAACTAATCAAGCAGGGATTTGATAAGAGCCGTGCTGTCTTTGGACGCCAAGAAACCTTTCAAATTGGTGATAAGGAATGTACCCTCGTCTTGATTAAAAATCCAGTCGGTGCGACCCAAGCTATCGAAATGATCAAACTAGCACCTTATCCATTTAGTCTATCTGTCCTCCTTAACGCTAACTATGCAGACGGAATTGATACCAGCTGGATCTGGGATGCGGATTTTGAACAAATCACTGACATGGACATTCCTGAAATCAACGCTGGCGGTGTTCGCCATTCTGAAATTGCACGTCGTCTCCGAGTGACAGGTTATCCAGCTGAGAAAATCACTGAAACAAGCAATCTGGAACAAGTTCTTAAGACAATTGAAAACCAAGACTGCAAGCATGCCTATATTCTGGCTACCTATACTGCTATGCTGGAATTCCGCGAACTGCTGGCTAGTCGTCAGATTGTTAGAAAGGAGATGAACTAATGGTTTATACTTCACTTTCCTCAAAAGATGGCAATTACCCTTATCAGCTCAACATCGCTCACCTCTACGGAAACCTCATGAATACATACGGGGACAATGGAAACATCCTCATGCTCAAGTACGTGGCTGAAAAACTAGGGGCCCATGTGACGGTTGACATCGTTTCACTTCATGATGATTTCGATGAAAATCACTACGACATTGCCTTTTTCGGAGGTGGTCAAGACTTTGAACAGAGTATCATTGCAGACGACCTACCTGCTAAAAAAGAGAGCATTGACAACTACATCCAAAACGACGGGGTGGTTCTGGCTATCTGTGGTGGTTTCCAACTATTGGGTCAATATTATGTTGAAGCTTCAGGCAAACGCATAGAAGGGTTAGGAGTCATGGGCCACTACACCCTCAACCAGACCAATAACCGCTTTATCGGTGATATCAAGATTCATAATGAAGATTTCAATGAAACCTACTATGGATTTGAAAATCATCAGGGCCGAACCTTCCTCTCAGATGACCAAAAACCGCTGGGACAGGTGGTCTATGGAAATGGAAACAACGAAGAAAAGGTCGGTGAAGGGGTTCATTATAAGAATGTCTTTGGTTCTTACTTCCACGGACCTATTCTCTCTCGTAATGCCAATCTGGCTTATCGCCTAGTCACTACCGCCCTCAAGAAGAAATATGGTCAGGACATTCAACTCCCTGCTTATGAGGACATTCTCAGCCAAGAAATCGCTGAAGAATACAGCGACGTCAAAAGCAAGGCTGACTTTTCTTAAACAAAATGAAACTATATCAAAGAACTCCGTTATCTTGTCGGAGTTCTTTTTGTCTGTTCTTTTACCCTTCTCCCTTGCATTTTCTCTCTTTTTTTGCCAAAATAGAGGGGTAGAAAGAAGGTAGCATATGTCTAAATTACAACAAATCGTAACATATCTTGAATCAGAAAAACTAGACGTCGCTGTCGTATCTGACCCCGTCACAATCAATTACCTCACTGGCTTTTACAGTGATCCCCACGAACGCCAAATGTTCCTCTTTGTCCTAGCTGATCAGGAATCCCTCCTCTTTGTCCCAGCCCTTGAGGTTGAGCGTGCAAGCAGCACTGTTTCCTTCCCAGTTGTGGGCTATGTGGATTCTGAAAATCCATGGAAAAAAATGAAAGATGCTCTTCCACAACTTGACTTCAAACGTGTAGCTGTTGAGTTTGACAATCTCATCTTGACTAAATACCATGGCTTGAAATCAGTTTTTGAAACAGCCGAGTTTGAAAACCTCACTCCTCGCATCCAACGCATGCGCCTCATCAAATCAGCTGACGAAGTGCAAAAAATGATGGTTGCAGGTCTCTATGCGGACAAGGCTGTTAAGGTTGGTTTTGACAATATTTCTCTTGATAAGACGGAGACAGATATCATCGCTCAAATCGACTTTGCAATGAAGCGTGAAGGCTATGAAATGAGCTTTGATACCATGGTCTTGACTGGTGATAATGCTGCAAATCCACACGGTATTCCAGCAGCTAATAAGGTTGAAAATGATGCTCTTCTCCTCTTTGACCTTGGTGTTCTAGTCAACGGCTATGCGTCAGATATGACTCGTACAGTCGCTGTCGGCAAACCTGACCAATTCAAGAAAGACATTTATAACTTGACTCTTGAAGCCCAACAAGCTGCTCTTGACTTTATCAAACCAGGTGTGACTGCCCATGAAGTGGACCGTGCTGCCCGTGAGGTCATCGAAAAAGCTGGTTACGGCGAGTACTTCAACCACCGTCTCGGTCACGGTATCGGTATGGATGTCCACGAATTCCCATCTATCATGGAAGGAAACGACATGGTCATCGAAGAAGGCATGTGCTTCTCTGTTGAACCAGGCATCTATATCCCTGGTAAAGTCGGTGTCCGTATCGAAGACTGCGGTGTTGTTACCAAGGATGGCTTTGACCTCTTTACAAGCACCAGCAAAGACTTGCTTTATTTTGATTAAAATGCTTAGAAAATCTTCCCATAATAAAACGCATAGTATTAAAGTTCTTCAACACCTGATACTATGCGTTTTTTATATTTGAAAGACTTTTGGCTCAGACTCTTTACTTAATCTTCTTGATACTTTGACTAAGGATAAATCCTACAATCATCCCTACCATATTTTGCATGAAATTTGGTAAAATTTCTGGTAGGGCTGCAGCCCAGCCATTCATCAATGCAGAACCCAAGGCGTAACCCCCTACCATGGCAATCGTTGCTAAGATAAGGCCTAACCACTGAGTTTTTCCTTTAAATCCTGCGAAAAATCCCTGCAAGCCATGGTTAACCAAGCTAAAGAACATCCACTGAGGATATCCTGATAAGAGGTCAATCAAGAAACCTGCTAGTCCTCCTACTACAGCCCCTTCACGACTACCAAAGTAGAAGGCCGTAAAGAAGACACCCGCATCTAAAAGAGTTAGAATGCCTGTCGGTGTTGGAATTTTTAAGAAATAACCTAGAACCACAGAGAGAGCGGTTAATAGGGATACAAGGGCGATTTTAGTTGTTTTGGTTTGCTTCATATTGTCTTACTCCATACTGATCTGCTTGTGCAATAGCACGATAAACGAAAGCCTTAGAGCTTTCTACTGCTGATAAAAGTTCATCACCTTTAACCAAGTGACTGGCAATGCTAGAGGCAAAGGTACAACCTGCGCCAGCATTTTGCCCTTGAATGACAGGATTTTCTAGGACTGTAAAGTTTTGTCCATCATAAAAGACATCCACAGCCTTGTCCTGACTAAGGCGATTTCCTCCCTTGATAATGACTGCTGGCGCGCCTAAATCATGTAATTTCTGAGCTGCAGTTTTCATATCTTCCAAAGTTTTGATTTCCTGACCAGCCAATAATTCTGCTTCAGGAAGATTAGGTGTAATCACACTGACATAAGGGAAAAAACGAATCAACTCTTGACAGAGTTCACTTACAGCTACGTCGTGTGTTTCCTTGCAGACCAAGACAGGGTCCAGAACCACAGGTACTCCTGGGCGTTGTTTGATAAAGTCCAATGCCTTCTCAGCTACACTGACAGTTGGTAGAAGACCAATCTTAATCCCCCCAAACTCCACATCACACAAGCTATCTAATTCATGTTGAAAAATGGTATCGTCAGTTGGAAAGACTTCAAAGCCTTTTTCTGTTAAAGCTGTCAAACAAGTCACTGCTACAAAGCCATGCAAGCCGTTCAAGGTATAAGTAGCCAAATCAGCGGACAAACCACCACCACTAAAAATATCATTTCCAGAAAGTGCTAAAATACGATTATTCTTCATAACGAATCTCCTTTAAATATAAACCATTTGGTGCTGCAGTGGGACCTGCAAGCTGCCTGTCCTTTTTCTTCAAGATGAGGTCAATCTGCTCTACTGGCATGCGGTTATTGCCGATTTTAAGCAGTGTCCCCACCATATTGCGAATCTGCTTATACAAGAAACCATTTCCTGAAAAGGTAAAGGTCAAAAACTGGCCTGTCTCATCAACCCTAAGACTAGCTTCTGTGATGGTGCGAACCTTATCCTCTACACTAGTCCCAGAGGCTGTAAAGCCGGTGAAATCATGAGTGCCTTCTAATTTTTTGATAGCCTCCCGCATCCGTTCCACATCAAGCGGATAAGGAAAGTGGGTGGCATAGTGACGGCGCATAGGATTTTTGGGACGTCCTCTATCCACGATAAACTCATAGGTCTTGCTATGCTTGGCATAACGGCAATGAAAATCATCCGCCACAAGCTCAATCGAAATCACATCAATATCTTCAGGAGACTGGGTGTCCAAAGCAAAACGGAGCTTCTCCTCATCCATCTGATAAGGTAGATCAAAATGAATAACCTGTCCCAGAGCATGAACTCCACTATCTGTCCTACCAGCACCGTGAACAGTAATGGCTTGCCCTTTATTTAACCTGGTCAAGGTTTTTTCAATTTCTTCCTGAACGCTACGCGCATGAGGCTGGCGCTGAAAACCAGCAAAGACGTAACCATCATAGGAAATAGTTGCTTTATATCTTGTCATAACTCCTATTTTATCAAGAAATTAGTCTGTAAACAAGGGTCTAAAACAAATATTGTATGGGTACAAAAATACCGAAAGAAAAACTTAGGAAATGAATCCTAAGCTCTCTTTTGAAGTAGGTACATGACAAAGATAGAGGTTACAATCAACCATGAGCCTAAAATGGCAAAGACCAACATGCCATTGTGAGTTAGTAAGCCAATTGCACCTAGAACAAATGGGGTCGTAAAGGCTCCGAAACTACAGCCTAAAACCGCAAATGAAGTTGCTTGATTGAGGAGCTTAGCTGGAATTCGTTCAGAGACAAGTTGAAAGACCGTCGTCAAGGCTACACTGTAGGCAAAACCAGCCAGGATACTCCCTGCCACTACCACCCACAAGGATGGAGACAAGGCAATCACAATTTGCCCTAAGCCAAAGGTAATACCTGACCATAGGAGCAATTTCTCTTTAAAGATAGAAATCAAGAAAGAGAAACTCACACCAGCCACAATCCCGATTAACTGCATGACACTAAGAACAAAACTAGATAACTGGGCATCTCCCAGTCCTCTTTCCACCATCAAGCTTGGAATACGAATAGTAATAGCCGTATTGGTACAAACTACAACTGCCGCTTCAATAGCTAAGATAAAAATCAAGCCCTTCATTTCCCGAGTTAAACGACTTACTTCCTTCGTTTTTTTCTTGACTTCTTTCTTTTCTTTTCCATAAGGTACAAAGAGCAGATAAAGGGCCAACACCAAAAATCCAGCACTATAGGCTAGGAAGGTAGCTGTCCAACCGAAAGCCAACAATTGGCCGACTGCCAAGGTAATGAGAGATGCCCCAACGACCTCTGCAGAACCGCGTAGCCCTAGCATCTGAATTCGCGTTTTGCCTTGATAACGTTCACTGATAATCGAAATAGCCTTGGCATTGATCATCCCAACTCCTAAACCAAAAAGAATCCGTGTTCCAAAGACAAAAGGATAAGCTTGATACCAGAAGGGAGCCGTTCCACTCAGTGATAAAATTAATAAGCCCAAACTAATCTGTAAGCGCTCAGGAAATATTTTTTCTAAAAAACCATTTAATAGCAACATAATCATGATTCCAAAGGAAGGTAAACTCGCCAAGAGCTCAATTTGTTCCTTAGGATAATCTTGATAATAGTCAAACATGGCTGGCAGAGCACTCGAGATGGAAAAGGAGGTAATCAAAACGAGGGAGAGAGCCAAAATACTGGCCCGTTCTAAAAATTGTTTCATGAAATCTCTTTCTATATTCTCTTAATCTTCTACTTTTTTGATAGGCATCAAACAAGCAAGAAAAGAAGAAGTCTCATTGGTATATAGACTCCTTCTTAAACTCGAAACTGAATCCCTTGTATCTTAAGATGACTTTCTCTTGATTTGCTTAATAAAGTAGAAGATAAATCCTGCCACCATATAGGCAACAAAGATAATCAGACACCACCTGAACACGACATCCCAACCTTTATTTACATTCAAAAAGAAGTAAGGAAAGGGACTGACCTTAGAATTAGGAACTTCAAGTTTTAATACCAAACCATTAAAAAGAGCAAAAATCATATAAAGCAAGGGTAAAATCGTCCACACAACTGGATCCCAGATTTTGTATTGACCCTGTTTATCAAACAAAAGGGTATCTGCTAAAAACCAGAGGGGAACGATATAGTGACAAAGGAAATTTTCTACGGTATAGAAATTAGTCGCAATAGGCGCTAATAGGAAATGGTAAATCACACAGGTAATCATGATACTCATGGTGACCCCACCTTTTAAGCGCAAGAGACTTGGCCTTTGCCAGTTTTCACCTAAACGGCTCATAACCTTTAGGAGATAGAGCGTAAAAATCGCGACTAAAAGGTTGGACAGAACCGTATAATAGAGCAACATCCCAAATCCACCATGCTTGGCGATTTCAAGGTAAACTCCCGTAAAAGCCGCTAGAAACAAGAAGATACGGCTATAAAATACAAGTTTATAGTGTTTTGACATGCTTAAATTTTCTTCACAAACTCTGATTTGAGTTTCATGGCACCAAAGCCATCAATTTTACAGTCGATATTGTGGTCGCCTTCTACGATGCGGATATTCTTCACGCGCGTCCCTTGTTTCAAATCTTTTGGCGCACCTTTTACTTTCAAGTCCTTGATGAGGGTTACAGTATCACCGTCAGCCAATTTATTTCCGTTGGCATCGATAGCTACAAGGCCCTCTTCTACATCTGCAACTTCAGCAGGATTCCACTCATAAGCACACTCTGGGCAAACCAGTAGAGCACCGTCTTCGTAGACATACTCTGAGTTACATTTTGGGCAATTTGGTAAGTTATTCATGATTTCTCCTTATAATGATTCAGTATTCTTTGAAAATCAAAATTTCTCGAACAGCAACTATTATACCCTAAAATCAGCATTTTGACAAATGAGTCGCCAGAGAAGCAAAGAAAAAATCATGTAACTTTGTTTGCTACATGATTTTTAAAAGATAGTTTATCATGAGTAGTGATACAGAAACTCATGATAGAAAGGGATGCATTTATCTTACAAACCAGGTGCTTGTCCAAGTTCTGCTGCAAGCATCCAGATTGTTTTATCCGTTTCAGTCTTAGCATCTGAAAAGATACCGTTTGTCACATCGTCACCTTCTTCATCAGTGACATCCAAACCTTTTTGGAAGAGTTCTGACAAGTAACGGTAGATAGCAAGGACACGTTCCAAGCTTTCTTCAACACTACGGTATTCACCAGCTTCTTCTTCGATTTCACTGTTTTGAAGGAATTCTGTCAAAGTAGAGAATGGGCTTCCCCCAAGTGTGATCAAACGCTCACTGATTTCATCCAATTGACCATCAAGAGCTTCCATATACTCATCCATTTTTGGATGCCATACAAGGAAACCACGACCACGCATGTACCAGTGCACTTGGTGCAAAGCAACGTGAGCTACATACAAATCAGCAACAGCTTGGTTCAATACTTCCTTTGTTTTTGCCAATGCTACTGGCGCTGCTTTTGTCAATGATGTTACGTCTTTTACTGCTTCTTTTTTCAATTCTACCATTTTATTTTACCTCATTCATTATTATTTGTAACCACTTCTTAATGATTACTACCTTAGTATACTACTAAGGAAAACCAATAGCAAGCCAAATGACTCACATGAGAAAAGTTGCAATAGACTGATAATTTAAGAAAAGTTTAGTTAGTTCTGATTAGCTCACTTTATAAGATTTACTTGAAAATTGGCTATGGTAAAGATCATAATAAAAAACCTTTCGCTTAGAGCAAGCTTTCATGATTTCCCTGCTCAATAATCTGTCCGTCCTTAAGAACGAGAATCTTATCTGCTTCTTGAATGGTCGAGAGACAGCGGGCGATGACAAAACTGTTCCTTCCTTTCATCAACCGTTTCATAGCTTTTTGAATTAAAAGTTCCAAATGGGTATCAACAGAGGAAGTCGCTTCATTCAAAATAAGAATTTTAGGATTAGCTAGAATAGCAAGCGCGATGCTCAACAATTGTTTGTGCCCGAGGGAAATATTTCTTGACTCTTGATTCATCTCTATATTGTAACCACCAGGAAGAGTTCGAATAAAATTGTCTACATTAGCCTCTTTAATAGCAAAAAAGAAAGGACGATATTTGTCCTTTCTCGATTTTAGCTTTTCTTCAACCAAATAATGTTAATAAAGAGTCGATTATTTTACAAAGTCAAGCAATGCCAAGAAGCTTTCAGCTTCAAGTGACGCACCACCTACAAGGGCACCGTCAACGTCTGGGCAAGCCATGTATGAAGCAACGTTTTCAGGTTTAACAGAACCACCGTATTGAACACGAACTTTGTCAGCAACTTCTTGACCAAAGTCAGCAGCTACAACGTCACGAACAACTTTACACATTTTTTGAGCGTCGTCTTGTGAAGCTGATTTACCAGTACCGATAGCCCAGATTGGTTCGTAAGCGATAACTGATGCAGCAACTTGTTCAGCAGTCAATCCAGCCAATGCAGCAGATACTTGAGCACCTACGAATTCAGCAGCTTTGCCAGCTTCATAAGTTTCAAGTGACTCACCACAACAGATGATTGGAAGCATACCGTTTGCAAAGATTGCTTTTGCTTTTTTGTTGATATCTTCGTCAGTTTCATGGAAGTAGTCACGGCGTTCTGAGTGACCGATAACAACGTAGTCAGTACCGATTTCTTTCAAAACTTGTGGGCTTGTTTCACCAGTGAAAGCACCTGCATTTTCAAAGTAGCAGTTTTGAGCAGCAACTTTAAGATTTGAACCTTTTGCAGCCGCAAGAACAGTTGTCAAATCAAGAGCTGGAGCTGCGATACCTGCTTCAACAAGATCTGATGAAGGAAGTTTTGATGCAACTGCTTCAACGAATGCTTTAGCTTCTTCTGGATTTTTGTTCATTTTCCAGTTACCAGCGATAAATGGTTTACGTGACATTTCACATACCTCTTTTTTCAATTTATTTTCTATTTATTTTATCACAATTAGACACAGCTTGCAAATCTTACTCGGATTTCAAGCCTGCTTACATGGATTAATCCTTCCAGAGATCCATAGCATTTCTGAAATCTGCAGATACCTGTGTCAACTGAGGATTGTTTGCTTCTCTCTCTGCTCGTTTAGCCTCCACTTGAGCCACACTTTTAATGCCTTCATGGCGCCAGTTTCTTAAAATCGCCTGAATGTACTTCCAGTTTGGTTTTCCATTCAAAACAGCTTCACGAAGAGCTTCCTTAATTAAGTCAGCACTGGTCCCATCTTCCTTAAGAGTCTTGGTCAAATCCTCAATCTCAAAAGGGGTCAACAAGCGTCCCAACTCCTGCTGGAAGGTTTCCACCAAATCCTTAAGCTGATTTTGAGGTGTCAACTGGTCTGAACTTGAATGAACTGCTCCAAGCAGGTCATCCAAACGTTCCAAAGCTAAACAAGCATCAAAAAGCAATTCGATTTCACCATTCAATTCGATGGTTCGATACTGAAGCAGTCCCCTCTCCGTCAGATTGGAAATGGCCTGATTGACATCCGAAATTTCCTTGCCAATCCTTTCAGCAATCTGACTTGGCGACATTTCTTCTAAGCCTGTCGTATTTTGCAAATAGAAAAATTGCCAGACCAGAAAATCATCGCTAGACGGAAAGAGTTCCTTAAAATGCAAGAGCAGGGCACTCGGTAAAACCAAGTTCCCTGATTTAAAAGCGTCTAAATATGTCATAATTCCTCTTATAAATACCCAAATGCGGATGCATCATCTTCTATTTTTCTCCAGTCAAAAGGGGTTTCCTGATAGACCGCATAATTCACCCAGTTACTGAAAAAGAGGGCTGCTGATGAAGACCAACAAAGACAAGGTATCTGATTAACATCATTATCCTTAAAGTAATTTTCTGGAATATGTGGATCTAAACCTGCATCACGATCCCTAAAATACTCTTTTGCCAAGGTATCACGGTCATACTCCAAATGCCCAAAACTATAAATTTCTCGTAAATCCCGACTGGCCAAAATCGAAACCCCAACCTGCGGGCCCTCTGATAAAATCTCAAGATTGGTTTTATTTAAGACCTCTTCCTTAGAAATCTCCGTATGCCGAGAATGAGGTGATACGTAGCTATCGTCAAATCCTCTAAAGAGAAGATGACCTTCCTTTAAAGTATCCTGAGGATAAATACCCGATAACTTACTGTCCATCTGGTGTTTTTCCACTCCATAGCGAAGATAGAGTCCAGCCTGAGCTCCCCAACAGATATGAAGGGTCGAATAGACATGGGTCTTGGACCACTCAAGCACCTGACTGAATTCCTCCCAATAGTCCACTTCCTCAAATGGTAAATGCTCAACTGGAGCACCCGTGATAATCATCCCATCAAAATACTCGTCCTTAACTTCAGGAAAAGTTTTATAAAAGGTCTCCATGTGCTCTGAACGAGTTGTCTTAGAACGATGGCTTTCCATATAGAGAAAGTCAATATCCAGTTGCAAGGGCGTATTCGCCAAATGGCGTAACAACTGGGTTTCTGTGACCATTTTCTGTGGCATGAGATTTAAAATTAAAATCTTCAAAGGGCGGATATCTTGGTGGGCAGCACGTTGATCATCCATGACAAAGATGTTCTCTGTCCGTAAAATCTCAACAGCTGGTAATTTTTTATCAATTCGAATCGGCATAACCCTCTCCTAACTGTACTCTTTCAGGAATAATTGCATATGTTTGAAGCCAAATCTCAAACACCTAGTCCTTTTATTATACTGCAAGAAGATATAGTTTTCAATTATACTTTTTCTCTAACTAGCTATAGTCTATTTTTATATCCTAATGTAGAGAAAACAGCCCTAGGGACTGTTTTTCATTAATAATGCATAAGAACTTTGTAATCGTAGTCACCGATTTTTTCACGGCCGTTCAAGTCATCCAATTCAACAAGGAAGGCACAACCTGCTACAACACCACCAAGTTTTTCAATCATCTCGATGGTTGCCTTAACAGTTCCACCTGTTGCCAAGAGGTCATCTACGATAAGAACACGTTGACCTGGCTTAATAGCGTCAGCATGCATAGTCAAGGTATCAACACCGTACTCTTTTTCGTAGTCAGCAGAAATAACTTCGCGTGGCAATTTACCTGGTTTACGAACAGGTGCAAAACCAATTCCCAACTCAAAGGCAACTGGACAGCCCACGATAAAACCACGAGCCTCAGGTCCCACGATCATGTCGATTTTCTTGTCAGTAGCATACTGAACGATTTCACGAACAGCGTAGCTATAAGCATTCCCATCAGCCATCAAAGGACTGATATCACGGAAAGTAATACCTTCCTTCGGATAATTTTCAATTGTTGCAATGTAATCTTTTAAATTCATCTTTTTCTTTCTTTCAAAGTTTTTTACTCTCTATTATAGCATATTTTTTAAGAAAGAAGAAAGGAAAAGTTAACATCAATGATTATCTAACGATTTGACGATTTATGACTAGCCATCGCAATAAAGCCCAAGTTTTTTTTATTCTTATCGAACATTTTATACATAGTTAAAAACTGCTTTCTATTCTCCTTTTTACAAGCATTTACACAAATTTTCAAGGTTCCTAGCCAACCTTCGTCATAAATCATACCCGATAATTTCATTAATGTCATTTCACCAGTCAATACTTTCACATCACGATAACCTGATTCTATCATCACCTGTTCCCAACCATCTCGAGTTAAAGGACCTACATTTACATGAATTGCTTGTGACAGTTCCTGTCTGACAGACTCTTTAGCTTCCTTAAGAAGCACATCATGTGTCAAGAGAAGACCTTCAGGTTTTAAAACTCTTAAATACTCCATTACACATTTTTTCTTAGCTTGATCGGCTTGCATAGTCAGCATAGCTTCATTTATAACAATATCAAAACTAGCATCTTCATAAGGAAGTTTCATTGCATTTGCTCTTTCAAACCTGATCAAATGACCTACACCTGCCGTTTCAGCAGATTTTTTAGCCACTTCTAAAGCTTGTCCATCCATATCAACAGCAGTTATCTTACAACCAAAACGCTGTGCCAACTCAATTGCTGTAGTTCCCCTATTGCACGCAACTTCTAGTATTCTCTTTTCTTTTGAAAATCCTCCTTCCGCAATTAACCAATCTGTGGCACGTTTTCCACCTGGACGTAAGCGTTTTTTCCCCAATTTTGCTAAAAACTTATGACCTGCTTCTGACATTTGAACACCTCTATTTTTTCTTCATTATAACATAAAATGATATTATCTGATAATTCTAATCTATTATTTGATAAACTAGAATCAAAAGCATACAAGCTGCCATGACTATAGCATAAATCTATTAATCACCTCTCTAGTTCTAATTCAATTGCTCACGTAGTTTACGCATATAGGTTACGACTACATATTTGTACTTTAGAGTTGCTGGCCTCCTTATCCGCTATATACGCTTTACTATAACGTGCCTATTCGTATAGCCAAGATTTCTCTATCTCTTTCTCTGCCGATTATTATTTCCAACGTCAGACTTAAATAGTCTATCCTAATGCCGTTCGATCAGCTACTCACAATAGTCAGGCTTGGGAATCACCTTTGAGTTTACTAGTATATGGTACCCACAGAGGACTTACACCTCAGATGGACGGAATGTCCGTCGTACCTAAAAAAACGAGCACTTTCGTACTCGTTCTCTGATATAAACTACTGATTAAAGTGAGTTTACGTCAACTTTGATACCAACACCTTGAGTAGTTGTGATAGTCAAGTTTGTTACGTAAGTTCCTTTAGCTGTAGCTGGTTTTGCTTTTTGGATTGTTTCGTTGAAAGCTTTGAAGTTTTCAACCAATTTTTCAGCTTCAAATGATACTTTACCGATGATTGCTTGAACGTTACCTGCACGGTCAGCACGGTAAGTGATTTTACCACCTTTAGACTCTTCAACTGCTTTAGCAACATCCATTGTTACAGTACCAGTTTTAGGGTTTGGCATCAAGTTACGTGGTCCAAGGACACGTCCAAGACGTCCAACAAGAGCCATCATGTCAGGTGTAGCGATAACTACGTCGAAGTCCAACCAACCGTCGTTGATTTTAGCAACAAGGTCATCTTCACCAACAAAGTCTGCACCAGCAGCTTTTGCTTCTTCAGCTTTTGCACCACGTGCGAAAACAAGAACGCGTGAAGTTTTACCAGTACCGTTTGGCAATACCATTGCTCCACGGATTTGTTGGTCAGCTTTTTTAACGTCGATGTTCAAGTTGTAAGCAACTTCTACAGTTGCGTCAAATTTTGCAAAGTTAGTTTCTTTTGCAAGTGCTACAGCTTCTTCTACGCTGTATGCTTTTGTGCTGTCGATTTTCTCAAGAGCAGCACGAAGTTGTTTGCTTTTTTTAGCCATTTTCTATTCTCCTTGTAAGTGGTTCAATCGATTTTCATCTCCCACGTCACTTCTCGAAATGATGAAGTCTTGCGGGTTATATTGGGGGTGTTATTGATTAGTCAACAACAGTGAATCCCATAGAACGAGCAGTACCTTCGATCATACGCATTGCAGACTCAATGTTTGCTGCGTTCAAATCTGGCATCTTAGTTTCTGCAATTTCTTGTACTTGTGCACGAGTAACTGTAGCAACTTTAGTTTTGTTAGGTGTACCTGATCCTTTTTCAACACCTGCAGCTTTTTTCAAAAGAACAGCAGCTGGTGGTGTTTTAGTGATGAAAGTAAATGATTTATCTTCGTAAACTGAGATAACAACTGGAATGATCATACCAGCTTGGTCAGCTGTACGAGCGTTGAACTCTTTTGTGAATCCCATGATGTTGATACCAGCTTGACCAAGAGCAGGTCCAACCGGTGGAGCTGGTGTAGCTTTACCAGCAGGGATTTGCAATTTTACAAGTTTTTCGACTTTTTTAGCCATTTTTAAATCCTCCTTTGTGGTTTTGGCGGTAATTAAAGATTTTTACCTCCCACAAGTATGCTTTACACATACTCATCTATTATACACTATTTATCTGAAATTGCAAGAAAAAAGTTTCTTTTTTAATCGACGTAATCTCCGCCTTCAAAGCCGTAGTATTCTTCCAAACTGAGACCACTTGCAGCAATTTCTTTAGCTTCTTTTCCAACATAACGAAGATGCCATTCTTCAGCCATATAGCCTGTTTCCTTTTCCTTACCTTTGAGATAACGGACAACAAATCCATAATCAGCTGCATGGTCCAAAAGCCATTGGGCTGCTTTTTCTTCTGTTACCAAATCTCCATTCGTCCCAATCACATCAAAGGCCAAGCCTGTTTGGTGTTCGCTATAACCAGGTCGAGCAGAGTAACGGTCAGCCGCTGCCTTCCCATCTTGATTGACATAATCTTGATAGAGCTTGGTCTGAGTTTCATAACTTCTAAAACCACTGTAATGGTCGCTAATTGGGAAACCTGCATCTTGCATAGCTTTGATGAGTTTGACCAACTCAGCCTTGGCTGTTGGATTTTCCCCTGGATTGTAGTCTTTCGACAAAGGATAATGTTTATTCGCTACGATAATTTCATCGTATTTCCCTTGGATGCTGTAGTAATCACCTTTATTAACCACTTCTGCTTTTTTCTGGGCAGCCCCTTGAGACTTACTTCCAACTGTTCCATCAGCCTTGGCTGTTTGCTCTGTCTTAGCTGCTCCATCTTCATTTTTTGCTTTTTCTTGTGAACAAGCTGCTAGACTCAAGGCTAGCAAGGTTGTCAAGACAAGGTATCTTTTTTTCATTTCTACTCCTTTACTTCTAATAGTTTATCTAGTTCTGACGATAAACGTTTAACTAATTGTTTAATCTCATCCGGTTTTGCTTGGCAGGTTTCTGCTGTCATTTCTTCAAAGGGAACCCACCAGACTGGCCCACGCCCCTTTAGACCGTGACCATTCATGTCACCTCTTCGTCTAGGAAAAAGATGCCAATGAAGATGGGCATCACCATTTCCTAGCAGTTCGATATTCATTTTCTCGGCAGCAAAGGCCTTAGCAACTGCCTCTTGGACCAAACTCATTTCCTCTAGAAAACGGATTCTAGTTTCCTTCTCTAAATGGTGCAATTCCGTGATATGTTCCTTGGCTAGAAAGAGACTATAGCCTGCAAAATACTGGTGGTCTCCAATCACAAGATAGCCTGTTTCCAACTCTTTGACAAAATAGGGATTTTCTCCCTTCTTGATGAGCTCAATTCTCTGGCAAATAAGGCACATGAGTCTCTCCTTTTAATTATAATAGCTTCAATCTTGAGTCTGACAACTTGAAATAGCGGTTCTTGTATCTTAAGTATGTAGAGATTAAACTACTCACTGTCAATCCCTACTCGATGTCCCCCTTAAATATCTGTTGCTAGGCTGTTCCCAATTCTCAACTGTTTCAGAGTCGAGAAGGATGGGATTAAGGTCAAAAAGTTGGTGTTTATAGGTCATCATTCTCCTCCCTCTTATCTTTATGAAATAAATTCTGAATCTTGTTAAAAAATGGAATAACTGTAAAATTATCTATAAAGCGTCTCTTACTTAACTTAGGCCCCTGTAGTTTTCTATATTCTTCGATATAAATTGTAGATACTTTAACAATTTCACTTTCTCCGAAAATAATAGCTTTTAAAAATACTATACCAATACTTAGACAAAATGAAACTATTCCAACAATAAGAACAATAGATAAATTTTTATACAAATAATACGATATTACGGTATCAACTACGACAATATAGAAAAGGTACACTGTAATAAATATTCCAGATCTTCCATCATCACTTTCATCAACACTCATTTCTGGGAGTAAAAAAATTAAAATTACAACAGTCAACCAATAAGCCGATAACAAAGAGAATCCAGTAGATTGTTCGATAAAACTTTTATATCCAGAGTAAACGAAAAATAGCTGAAGTAATAACATCGCATACTGAAATAAATAAAACCATATTTTAACTGAACTTATGAGCGGAATATTTTTTTCTACCTTTATATCTAGTAATCGTTTAGAAATTTGTATCCGATGAGCTAGTTCTTTTAAATCCTCCATTTGAAGTTTTTGAAAAGCAAGTTTTTTCTCTATCATTTCTATTTGATACCAAACATATCCATCATCTTCTATCCACTGATATTTTCCAAAAGTTTTTATTTTTCGTCCATACGGATTAATTTTTTGAGAAATTTTAAAAAGTAGTTTTTCTAAATCTGGATTAGTAATCCCTTTATCTACCAGTTCATCAGCATAAACAAATAGTTCTTTAAAGTTTTCTTGTTTATTTTCATACACATACTTACGATATTCCTCTTTTTTCTTTTGGAAATAAGCATACAAACCCGAAATTATCCCTGTTATTATAGCAGGCGTTGCTAATTGTTTCAGTATTTCATACATTATACTTTATCGCCCCTTCACCCCACTAACTCACTTCTTAGATAAGCATCAACCATACGCTCAGTCGCCACTACTGAATCAATATGAGTACGCTCATAAGAATGGCTAGACTCGATACCAGCACCGAGAAGAGCATGCTTGACCTCTGCCCCTGCAGACATGGCCGCTGAAGCGTCCGATCCATAAAATGGATAGATATCCAACTTAAATGGAATATCTTGCTCTTTCGCCAAAGCAACCAAATGTTGACGGAAATCATAGTGATAAGGTCCTGAAGCATCCTTTACACAGATAGATACTGTGTACTCATCTGTCTGCTGGTCATCGCCCATAGCTCCCATATCCACAGCTAGATATTCTACTACCTGAGCAGGAATATTAGAATTAGCACCGTGTCCCACTTCTTCAAAGACTGAAAAAGCAAAATGGGTTGTTACTGGCAACTCAATCTTCTCTTCCTTATAAATACGAAGCAGGTTAAGCAAAATCGCTGCGCTTACCTTGTCATCCAAATGACGAGACTTGATAAAACCTGTATCCGTCACAACAGTTCGTGGGTCAAAACTGATAAAATCACCAACCTCAATGCCAAAGGCACGAGTTTCTTTTTCATTGGTTACTTTTGCATCCAAACGCACTTCCATATTGTCCTGCGTGCGTTCTGCAGTCCCAGCATCCTTGTAGACATGACAAGAAGTCTGGTGAATGAGGATGGTACCTGATACTTTTTGACCTGTGCTAGCCACATGAACAGTACAGTTTTCTCCCTCAATCATATTCCAAGGAAAACCACCGATACGGTCCAATTTGAGACGGCCGTCTGGTTTGACAGCACGGACAATAGCACCCAACGTATCTACATGGGCAGTCACATAGCGATGCTCTTCATCATTTTGCCCTTTGATAGTTACATTGACACCGCCCTTGGCTGTGCGAACCGGTTGGTAACCGAAACCTTCTAGAGTCTTGACTAAATAGTCTGAAATCTCACGAGTGAAACCCGTTGGCGACGCAATGGCTGTCAGTTCTTTGATATATTCTACTGTTTGATTCATTTCTTCACCTCTTTTGCTACCTATTATAACACATTTATCATCGGATAAAAAAAGAAAATCACTTCTGTAGACTTGGCTACAAAAGTGATTTTAGTGATTATTCCATTTCAAAAACATCACTTTCTTGCTTGTTTGGTAGAACCAATGAGAGCAAGATTCCGACAATGGCTGGCACCAACCATGGGAGTGATGCCTTAGCAAAAGGAAGAGCGCTGACAAGATTTGCAAGGAACTCAACCTTAAATGAGCTTCCTAGTACGCTTGCAATGGCAATGGCTGTAACAACAGCAATTGTCAACTGCATACCTGGTTTTGAAAGGGCAACAAATTTGTTGACAATGACAATCATAACGATGGCAATGGTGATTGGGTACAAGATAACCAGTACTGGAATGGAGTACTTGATAATCGCATCAAGACCCAAATTAGCAATGGCAAATCCAATCAAGGTAAAGGCTGTCGCATAAACCTTGTAGCTGATTTGTGGGAAACGTTCATTAAAGAACTCAGCTGTTGACACAATCAAACCAACCGTTGTTGTGAAGCAGGTTACGGTAACCATAGCTGCAAGGAAGAGTTGGGCTGTTGAGCCAAAGATTTCTTGAGTGGCTTGTGACAAGATGTAAACACCTGGTGTTCCACCCTTCATCGCTTCAGCTGGTACTGGGAAATGATTCCCAAGGAAACCTAAACCGATGTAAAGAGCGCTGAAGGCAAGGGCAACAACGATACCAACCACCCAAATAGTTGAGATGTATTCTTTCTTACTTGAAAATCCAAGTTGTTTCAAGGTTTGAACTGCGATTACGCTAAAGGCAACTGAGGCAAGAGCATCCAAGGTATTATAACCTTCTAGGAAACCTGTACCAAAAGCAGAAGCTTGATAAGCAGCTGAAACAGCTTGAGGACTTGTTCCACCATATTTAATAGCTCCCAGAACAACCAAGATAACAATCAAAATCGCAAAGACTGGCGTTAAGATTCGACCGATACGGTCCAAGATTTTTGATGGATTAAGCGAAATCAGATACGCTGCCGTAAAATAAAGAACAGTAAAGACAATCAATCCAATCCCTTTATTTGCATCCGACAAAAGGGGGCTAATCCCTACTTCGTAAGCCGTTGTAGCAGTACGTGGAATCGCAAAGAATGGACCGATTGACAAGTAAAGAACTGAGAGGTAAAGAGTCGCAAACCAAGGCGCTATCTTTGTTGAAATCTCGTAAATATATCCTTTAGGATTTAGCGTTCCAATAATAAGGGTCAAGACGGCGATACCGACGCCTGAAAAGACAAAACCTGCGATGGCAGGAAGAAAATGTTCTCCAGATAGAGCACCCAGAGAAGGTGGAAAAATCAAGTTTCCCGCACCAAAAAATATTCCAAACAGGAGTAAACCTGTTAGGGCACCTTTTTTAGCCATGTAAATCTCCTTCATATTTATAAAATACTGACCTAGTATATCATGAATAGGAGTATGAAAAAAGCTTCACGAAGTAAATATTGAATGTTTTCAAGATTCTTAAAAATGAGAATTATCTAAAAATAAAATTATCCTACCTAGTCCACACCAAGTAGGAGAATTGCAAATTTTTAAAGTTCTTCAAAGGCCATCATGCCACCTTGAACATTGATAACCTCATAACCTTGTTCAGCTAAGAATTGACAAGCACGCGCCGATCTCATTCCAGATTTACAAATAACATAATGTAACTGATCCTTGTCCAATTGATCATAAGTATGAGCTAATTGACTCAGAGGAAGATTCTGAGCACCTTCTAAATGAAGAGCTTCAAACTCATCCACTTCTCTCACGTCCACTAAAGAAAGTTGGTCATTTTGGTAAAGCTGGTAAAATGCGTCAAAGGAAATTTCTTTCATTCTTTTTCTCCTAAAATAGTTTTAATTCTTTTTTTCAAATCTGGCACCACTTCTGACTCAAACCAGGGATTTTTGGCCATCCAGATTTGATTTCGCGGTGAGGGGTGAACTAGTGGAAAATAGGTTGGCAAGTAGTTCTGGTAATGTTTTACCCGTTCTGTCACCTTGCCACTAATTTTTTCCTGTAAATAGTAGGCTTGGGCATACTGGCCAATCAAGAGGGTTAATTGAATATCTGGCAATTCTTGCAAGAGCTGCGGATGCCATTTTTCTGCAAAACCAGTTCGCGGTGGCAGGTCACCTGACTTGCCCTGCCCTGGAAAGTAGAAATCCATTGGCAAAACCGCAAAATAACCTGAATTGTAAAAGGTATCTTCATCCACACCTAGCCAGTCCCGCAAGCGGTCACCACTTTTGTCCTTCCAGTAAAGGCCTGCTTCTTGGGTTTTAAGTCCCGGTGCCTGACCGATGATATTGATGCGAGCAGTCTTTGGCGCTGCAAAGAGAGGCTCAATGCCACGCTCTGTATAGCTGGCATTCTGTGAATCCAACATAATAGCCTGCTTGATTCTTTCAATTTGAGACATCTACTTTCCCTCCAAAAAGAAGTCTAAGCATACAATCTCAGACTTCTATCGTTTTATTTGATCAATTCGTAAATAGCTTCGGCATAGATTGCTGCAGCTCGGAAGAGATCATCCAAGGCGATAAATTCATTGGCTTGGTGCATAGTGTCAATTGAGTCTGGGAACATAGCACCGTAGGCAACTCCGCGTTCTAGCAAGCGACCAAAGGTTCCACCACCGATGACTTGCTCGTGACCTTTAAGGCCAGTTTGTTTTTCATAGACATTCAACAAGGTTTGCACAAGTGGATCTTCCATTGGCACATAGTGAGGGGTGTGACCATGCTCAGAAAGGCTAACAGAAGCAACTGGCAAGTTTTCAAGGATTGACTTGATTTGCTCTGGACTTGTTCCTTTTGGATAGCGGATATTAAGGGCAATGGTATTGTCAGCACTTGTTTCATCAAAGCGGAAGACGCCTGCATTCATAGAAAGAGCACCCATCTTTTCATCCACATGGGCAATCTTGAGATTTTCACCCTCATGATCGTTCAAGAGAATCTTACCAGCGATGTCAAGGTAGTCTTTTGCAGGTCCTGCAAAGTCAAACTGACTAAGGAAAAGAGCTAGGTAAGTCGCACCATTGACACCTGAAGCAGGCATAGCACCGTGGGCTGATTTACCAATGATGGTCACCTTGTATTGGCCAGCTTCTTCTTGAATTTCCCCTCTGAGTTTGTGTTCTGCAACAAAGGCATCTAGTTTAGCGTGCAAGTCAGCCAAGTCACCTGAAACAACTGCTGTTGCTGATTCAGGCACCATATTTTCACGCAAACCACCTGTGAAGCTATGAAGACGAGCAGCACCTGTATTTTCACCTGCAAAGTGGAGGTATTCAGTAATATTTCCTTTTTCACCATTGATGATAGGGAATTCAGCATCTGGAGAGAAACCAAAGTCTGGTTTCGCAAGTCCTACATGTTCAAAGTAGTAGTCCATGTCTGCCCAGCCTGATTCTTCGTCTGTTCCGACAATGAAACGAACTTTTTTAGAAGTTGGAAGACCCAATTCTTTGATGATTTTCAAACCATAGTAACAAGCTGTTGTAGGACCCTTGTCATCTGAAGCCCCACGCGCATAAAGACGACCGTCTTTAATAGTTGGTGTATAAGGGTCTGTGTCCCAACCGCTACCAGCTGGCACCACGTCCATGTGGGCAAAGATTCCAAGAACTTCTTCTCCTTCACCAAATTCGAAATGTCCTGCGTAGTTATCGACATTCTTAGTTGGGTAGCCATCACGGTCAGCGATTTCAAGGAATTTTTCCAAGGCTTTGACCGGCCCAGGCCCAAATGGATGCTGCGCATCAGCCTTGCTATCGTCACGTTCAGAGTTGATTTCCAAAAGGCTAAACAAGTCAGCCAAGAGGTCTTCTTTACGTTTTTCTACTTCTGCTGTAAAGTCAATTGCTGTCATTTTTTTCTTCTTTCTATCTTTTCTCGATGATTTCATCTACTGGCAAGCGGTAGCTTGGTTCCAATTTTTCGTCTGTGTAACCCACTGTAATCAAGAGTTTTGGGCGGAAACGGTCTTCGATGTCCAAAACTTCATTGATTTTTGATTTGTCAAAACCAAGAATCAGATTTGATCCGATTCCTTGGTCTGTAAGAGCGAGAACCAAGTTCATAGCAACCAAACCTGCATTGAGGGCTAGGTAGTCGCTGATTTGTTGTTCATTGTAACGCGCAAACTCTGCTGGAAGATTTTTCATAAAGTACTGAAGTTGTTCTTCTGAGAAGTTCTTTGCTCCACCAACACGAGCAATCTTGCGAGCACGTTTAGCCAAATCTGTGTCAGTAAACAAGGCAATAGTTACAGGCGCTGATGATACCTGTTCAAAGTTTGAACCGTAGGCCAATTTTGCTAGTTCGGCATTTTTCTCACGCACCACTACAAATTTCCAAGGCTGGCTGTTGTGGGCACTTGGTGCCAAGGTCGCAATTTCGATAGCCGTACGCACATCTTTTGGATCAACTGGCTTATCAGTGAACTGCTTAGTCGCATGACGTTTTTTATTTAATTCAAGAAATTTCATAATCGATTTCCTTTTCTAATTCTACTGCTTCCATTCTACCATATTTTGAAAGAGCTTGCAGAGATTTTTCATAGAAACAAACTGCAGCAAAAATAAGAAACAAAATGAAGCCCATCATTTAAATCAGGGACTCCCCTCATCCAGTTCCAACTATTTTTCAGCTGCTTAAAGAAACTAGTCTATCTTATATTCTGACTTTATAGCCTCCAAGAAATCTTTCACATCCTCTACATACCCATGCTTTTCTATTAAGCTTGCTAAGAGTTCCAGATTGTGCCCCTGATAGTTGTCTTCTCGTCGTAGCTCTTCATACATTTCGATAAAAGGAAGCCCCTTGGATTTGGCCAATTCTAACTCCGCTTCATAGTCATAAGCGACTTTACGAAATAGGATATTTACCAATTCCCCATCTTCAACTTCTATCACGGTATACTGGGCACGGTGATTTTTTAACGCCTCCCAATCAAAATAAGGCATACCAATCGAACCTGGATTGATGATTTGTTGCCCCTGACTTCCATAACGAAGCAATTGCTTGTGAACATGACCATAGACTGCCACGTCCGTTTCCTCATCTAGCAGTTGGTCAAATTTTTCTGTATCATTCCCAACCAACAAGTCACCCCCATAATTTTTGTCAGGTAAATTATGTGAGAGAGAAAAACGCAATCCCTCAACTTCTTTCTTTTCCAGCAAAGGCAAGCTTCGTAGCCAGACAATCGTTGCAGGATCCATTCGCTCCATCAAAAACTGGGTCATTCGCATTGACTGGATTTCTTGTGGATGTTCCAAACCATATTCACCATCCAAGGCCTCAAGGACACAATCATCCCAATTGCCTCGAACACTGGCTGTAATAGGAAGTTCCTTTAACAGAGCGACCAAGTCATTTGCACCTGGACCAGGGAGGAAAATGTCTCCCATAAGCCAGTATTCACTGACTCCTTGATTTTTAGCATCTGCAATTACTGCTTCTAAGGCTGTCGCATTGCCATGAATATCTGATAAAATTGCGATTTTATGGTTCATTGTGGTTTCCTTCCGTTTGGTAATCTACTCTATCTTCTGCCACTTGAGCCAACTCCACTTCTTCCTGCGAGTTCAACTTTCTTTGCACAGCCTCTGCTACTGCTCTTGGTACTCCAACTTCGACAATCTCATCCACACTGGCTTCCTTGATTTTGGTCAGAGACTTGAAATGCTTCATGAGATTTTGCTTGCGTTTAGGTCCCAGACCGTCAATCCCATCCAGTTGTGATGAAAAGGAGTTCTTGGAGCGCAGTTGGCGGTGAAAGGTGATGGCAAAGCGGTGCACCTCATCCTGAATGCGTTGGAGGAGGAAAAATTCCTGAGAATTGCGAGACAGCTCCACCACCCCAAGCGGATCTCCAAAGAGCAATTCATGGGTTTGGTGCTTGTCATTCTTTTGCAGACCAGCAATGGGAATATCCAAACCCAGCTCTTCTTGGATGACTTGCTTGGCAATATTGACTTGACCTTGTCCCCCATCAATGACAATCAAGTCTGGCGGGGTTAAGCCCTCACGTTGAACTCGACCATAACGCCTGCGAATGACCTCTCGCATACTGGCATAGTCGTCTGGTCCAACCACAGTCTTGATTTTATACTTACGGTAATCCTTTTTACTGGGTTTTCCGTTGACAAAGACCACCATAGCCGAAACAGGACTGGTTCCCATAATATTGGAGTTATCGAAGGACTCAATGCGAACTGGTGTTGGGATTTGGAGCAAGCGTCCTAGATTTTCAATTGCACCCTGAGTCTTTTCGACAGATTTTTCTAGTAGATTGAACTTCTGCTCCAGACTAACACGAGCATTTTTTATGGCTAGATTGACCAGCTGTTTTTTCTCTCCACGCTGGGGTTTGAGAATCTTGGTATCTACCAAGGCCTTAACGGCTTCTTCATCGATATCCTGCGGAATCAGCACCTCATTGGGAACTAGGTGAGATTTTTCTTGATAAAATTGTCCCACATAGGTTAAGAAGTCCTCGTCCGGATCATTGTAGTAGGGGAAAAGATTGACATCGCGCTCAATGAGCTTGCCCTGACGGACAAAGAAAACCTGCACACACATCCAGCCCTTGTCCACATAGTAGCCAAAGACATCCCGATTTTGGAGATCCTTAGCCATGACCCGTTGCTTAGTTCGAAGCGTTCCAATGGCTTGAATTAGGTCACGGTATTCCGCCGCACGTTCAAACTCCATAGCCTGGGCTGCCGTTGCCATCTTTCCCTTGAGGTCATCAATAATTTTGTCATCTTGCCCTTTTAGGAAATCAGAAACCTCCTGAGCCATGGACTTGAAATAGGCCTCATCTTTCTTACAGATGGTGTGGGCCATACATTGTCCGATATGGTAGTAAAAACAGACCTTAGATGGTGGATTGGTACACTTACGAAAAGGGAAAATCCTATCCAGCAACCGCTTGATTTCATTGGCCGCCCCCACGTCTGGATAAGGTCCAAAGTAGAGACCTCCGTCCTTTTTAACCTGACGGGTGATAATCAAACGAGGATAGCGCTCATTAGTGATTTTGATGAAAGGATAAGATTTATCATCCTTAAGCATGATATTGTACTTGGGCTTATTTTCCTTGATCAGATTGATTTCCAGGAGAAGTGCCTCAATATTAGACTCCGTAACGATAAACTCAAAATCCACAATCTCAGACACTAGAGCCTCTGTCTTAGTATCATGACTTCCGCGGAAATAGGACCTCACGCGGTTACGCAGATTTTTAGCCTTTCCTACATAGATAATGGTGCCGTTTTTGTCCTTGTGAATGTAGCAACCAGGGCTGGTCGGCAAGAGCTCTAGTTTTGATTTAATCAAGTTATTCATAATTCCATTATAGCAAAAAAGTAGGGAAAGATAGTCCCCTACTCATTGGTCTCATATAATTTTCGAAGCCTTTCAACATCCTCTTCCTGGATACCATAAAAGGAACCCGCAGGTTGCATGACAGACTTCTCATCTGTATGGTCCAAGCCAATCGCATGCCCCAACTCATGTTCTGCCGTATGAACGATGCGCTCATAGGAATAACCATAGTCAGGATTGGACAGATAATAATGATTCAGGCGCACCGTTACAGACAAGAATTGCCCCGTCAAGAGATTGGTCTGACTTTCAGCCTCTCCTGCCACAGGAGTACCTCCGTCATTCATCTCCGTAGCCAAGATATCTGCCTTGCTGGACTCGGTGACAATTTCAAAGTTAAAAGCACCCGTTTGATTCCAATTCTGGATTGCTTCTACATAAGCCTCTTGAAAGTGTGAATCCATCTGGGGATCTAGGTAAATACGAGCAGAAGCCTGCGGCCACCTTCCTTCAGAGTGTTGGTGGCTATCTGTCTGATTTAACTTAGGCAGTTGCCCTGTTTTTCCCCATTGGTCGATACTTTGTTGACCAATTTTTACTGACCGTTCTGCTTGCTTTAGCGCTCCTTGAAAATCCCCGTTCAGATACCATAGAAGTCCGAAAGCAAGAGCACATAAGAGCACGACTATCCAAACCAGGCGCCAAAACAAACGCCACACAAAAGAAAAGAAAGCCCCTATCAAACGAAAAATCCAGCGCATATCTCTCCACCTTTCTAGCAAATAAAGTCTATTTTACTAAAACAAGCTGAAAGAAAGCTAAATACTGACTTTTTCATCTTAACGTCCTACTATTTTTTTGAGTAATTGAATAGCTTTGTATTTTAAAGGCGATGGATGATAACGGAAAGTACCTGCTTTGCGTACAATATAGCCATTAAAATTTTGTTTAAAACGCAAAACACCATCACTTCCATCAAAAATCCCTTGAATGCCTAGGAAGTTGTATTTAGGTATTCCACGTTTTATGCTTTCCAACATAACATATTTTTGAAGCAGTGCAGGGGCATAGAATTTATTAAACTCAGTGTAGGAGCCACTAAAGAGATAAGTCGTTTCCTGAGGCATATAAACAAATAAACTTCCGGCTAAAACAATATCTTCTTCCCCATATTTTTCAATCAAGTCTCGCGCTTCTGCTTTTCGAACTTCAAAAGTTTCAAATTGACTCGAATATTCTCTCAGTTGATTTTGTTTTTTCTCAGAATGAGGATTTTTACTCAAATCAATTCGCAACTTGTCCACTATTTCTTCTAGTTTACTTTGCTCACCTTGCAATTTACTCAAATATTCCGAAAAATTCAAGGTTGCTATGAGAAACTCAGCTTCTTCTCCAAAAGCATCATAAAAATGCTCATAATATTCTAAACTTTTATCACTATATTCTCTACGTTCAGAGGTTTCTTTTGTGATATTCTTAAAAATTGATAGCTCTTCACGTTTTAACTTTTTCAACCGAATACCAAAGGTTTCAGCCTTTTTCACCAAAGGCTTCCCTTTTTTACTAAAACTTTTAAGTAAATTCTTTTCAGTTAAATCAGTCAAATCCTTATAATATAACCAATTCGGTTCCCCACCTGGATATCCTGTTGTCAATCCATCAAATTGATAACCTAAATCAGTCAAACCTTGAATAATACTTTTTTTCTCAGCATCTATTGGATTACCTTGGCTATCAAAAGTTTGATAAGTTTCATAAGGTTTTACAAGCAACTCTAATACACCATTTTGCTTGGCATATTCTTTTAATTCCGCATAAAAAACTGGAAGGGCATCTTGTTGAGTATAAATCGGCCCCGAATTGAGCTCCATATGCAGACCACCTAGCATGGGCAAACTATAAACCAGAGCTGCAACTTGAATTTCTCCTTCTTTTCTTAAAGCAAGATAAACAATTTGAGCCCCTCTTTTTTCTAGCAAATCACCCATCTGGACAGATTGCATAAAGGAACAAGAAGAAACCTGATCAGAATAAGTCTGAAACTCTTCTTTCGTGAGTGTTGTTAGTGCCATATACTTACTTTCTATGTTTTTTTCTTAATGTTTTACGAAGTTGATAAAAATAGTTAGCCAAATGATACAAAAAATTTACTGGCAGAGTGAACTCTCCAATATATTCTTGGACAACGGGACTAAAGTTAGATTTAAAATCAGTCAATCCATCATCTAAAGTACCTTCAACACCTCCCATATTAGCCCAAATTTTACCATCTTTATACGATTCCTCAAACACTTTTGTATAAAGAACATATTGAGGGTAAAACTTTTTAAACCTATCATCCATTCCAGCATAGAGCATTTCAAGTGTATTACCAAATGACACAGAAAGTATCCCAGCTATAACTATTTCTTTTGGATATTGTTGAACAAGTTCTTCAAACTCTACAATATATTTTTCAATAGATTTTTCCTGCTGTTTTAGTTTGGTTAGACGCTTTTTTTGATGCTCGCCTGTTTCAGCTAAATCTTTTTTTATCTGGGACAACTGATCCTTATACTTTATCAGGCGATCCGAAAGATTAATCTTCGCTAGATGTAAATAGGCAGCATCTCCATAAATTTCCATTAATCTTTGAAAATATTCCTGATTACGAAGTGAAACATTCTTCCGACGCTCTGTGAAAGATATAACAGTCTCAAAATTTGATATATCAGATAAAGTACCTCTATATGTAACAACACCTCTGTTTATAGCATCTTTCATTAACCTCTTAGTATGCTTCGGAAAATCTAAATCCCCCCCTTCTTTAAGAATTTTATTAGCCTGATAACGTGGTTGTATCGTTTCAGACATAGCTATAGTTCTACCAGACCATTGACAATTAGCATCTTTTAAGTTTTGAATAGCTTCTACAGATAGTTTATTCTCAGAAAATTCTGCAGAAGATTGGTCAATAGGATATTGTTTTAGAATCAGAGCTGGGTCAAACTTTATAAAAACTGACCGTCTACAAGACCCAAATTGTTTTAAACTTCTCATCACAAATTTTACCAAATCTTTATCTTGATAATCCATAATTGGCCCTCTTGGAATATACATCATAGTGTAACCAAGTGGTAATCTTTTTATAAGAATACTTGCAACAGCTACCAATTCTCCATTTTTATAAAATCCTAATCGCTCATTTCCCCAATTATCTTTTATTTTTGCCCAAGAACTACTCTGTAATAAATTAACTTGTGGATGTTGAATAACAAATGCATCATGTTCTTGTTCAGAAATCCCTATTTTATAATCAAACATTTATATACCTTTCTCGTAATAATTACTTTACTTATAGCGTTCATCCTACTACTTCTCAGTCATATACTACGTAAATATTCACTTGGATAATAATTTTCTTGATAAAATTCTCTCTTACAACTATTATCTTTATACTATTTTACTACTTTCACTTAAAAAGTCTAGTGAAAACAAATTTTCATTTCATTTTGAAATATTTAAGTGATTATTGTCAAAAATTATCCTAATCTCTCTTCTAATTTAAAATCGATTGGCAGAGTTGCTAAGAACCGTTCCAATTGTTTTTCCCAATAATACCACTCATGCGTTCCAGCGCTATGGCTATAGGTCACATCAAAGCCTAGTTTTTTGAGGTTTTTTACTACTAGATTATTAGCTTCGTACAAGAAATCCTGCTCGCCACACCAAGCCCAAAGCTTGGTCTTTTTATCCGATTTTTTAGCCAGACTTTCTAGAGAATAGGGACTAGCTGTCCAGTCTTTAATCTCCCCAAAAACACCTCTCCAGTATGCTGGCGTTCCCAGATCTTGGCTTTCAGGAGAAAAATCTTGAAAGCTAAGGGCGCCTGAGAAGCTAGCTGCATAAGAAAAACGATTTGTAGCAAGAGCCAGTTTGAAACAGCCATAGCCCCCCATAGAGAGACCAGCGATAAAGGTCTTTTCACGTTTACTAGTCATATTAGGGAAGAAACGTTTCAAAACCTGTGGTAATTCCTCTGCTAGAGCTGTGTAATAGTCAAAACCATACTGGGTATCGGTGTACCAACCGTTGCTGGTATTGGGCATGACGACGATGAGATTGGTTCCTCGAAGCAAGCGTTCTACGTTAGTCCGCTTAAGCCAACTATTATGATTGCCAGACATCCCGTGCAAGAGGTACAAGACGGGAATGTCTTTACAATCTGGTTCTTCCACTCGATTAGCATCAGGGTAGAGGACATTAACCCCCCACTCCATATCCAAAACTTGTGAGTAATACTCAATTTTCATTACTGCCATAATTTTTCCTCTATTTTTCTATAAGAAAAAGCCGACATTCGACTTTCTCTCTGTTTATTTCAACGATTATTTTGCTTCCATGACTACTGGTAAAATAGCTGGACGACGCTTGGTTTGATCAAAGAGATACTTGGTCAGATTATCCCGAACCTTCCCTTTAAGATCTGCCCAGTCAAAGTCATCTCCTTGAAGATAGTCTTCTACCGTTTGGTTAATCAATTCTGAACTTTCACGAAGAATATCACGACTCTTCTTGAGATAAACAAATCCACGCGTGTGAACACGGGCCTTGGCTACAATTTTCTTCTCACGACGGTTAACGGTAATTGCGACGATGAAAATTCCATCCTCTGACAAGACCTTACGGTCACGAAGGACCACATTACCAACATCACCAATGGCATTTCCGTCAATCAAGACATCCCCTGCCGAAACCGCTCCAGCTGGGACAAAGTCTCCATTCTCATAGGCCATGCTGGTTCCCTTCTTAGGGATGAAAATGCGTTCTGGCAACATTCCAACCGCCATAGCTGCCTTAGCATGGGCATCCAACTCACGGTATTCCCCTTGAATTGGGAAGAGATACTTGGGTTGCAATAGATTGATCATCAACTGTAAATCACGCGCATTTCCATGCCCTGACACGCGCAAGCTTTGGGTGATCAATTTGACAACCCCGCCAGCTTGGTAAATCATGTTTTCCACACGCGCCATGACTGCTTCTTTGGCGATAGACGGAGTGGTCACAATATAAACTAGGTCACCGTCCTTGATTTCCACATAACGGTGGCGACCAATCGACATCTTGCGAAGACCGTTGATAGGCTCACCCATACGACCTGTCTCAAGGATGATCAACTCACGATCCTCAAAGCGAGACATGTCTTTCGGTTTAATCAAAAGACTCTCGTTAGCTAGAGACAATTTCTTGAGGCGAATAGCAGTGCGGACGATATTTTCAATATCAAATCCAGTCAAGACCACACGGCGGCCTGTTGCATCTGCAGCATCAAACACCTGCTGGATACGAGAAAGGTTGCTGGCTACTGCTGCGACGATGATACGACCATCCCAATCTGCAATGGTTTGAGTAATCTCGTCCCCAACTTCACTTTCGCTAGCCACCTGGATATTGCTATCTGCATTAGCTGAATCACTGAGAAGTGCTAGAACACCATCACGACCGATTTCTGCCAAACGAGCAAAATCCGTCGCATAGGATTCGCTAGCTGTCTGGTCAAACTTGAAGTCCCCTGTATAAACGATGCTACCTTCAGCTGTTTTCAGGACTATTCCCAAACTTTCTGGGATAGAGTGAGTTGTACGGAAGAAGGAAACCACAGTCCCTCCAAAGTCGATCTCTGTATCTTCATCAATCACATGGAAGTCATTGAATTTCTTAACCGTATCATTTCCTTTGACAAAGAGTTTGGCCAACTCAATGGTCAACTCAGAACCAAACACAGGCACCTTGGCTTCAGCCAAGAGATAAGGCAGGGCACCAATGGCATCCGCATGTCCGTGGGTCAAAAAGACCCCGGCGATACGATCGCTATTTTCAAAAAGGTAGTCCATATTTGGAATGACGACATCAACACCTAGTTGTTCATTTTCAGGGTATTTAAGCCCAGCATCCAAAACAAAAATAGAACCATCGATTTCAGCGATGTACATATTTTTCCCATTTTCTCGTACACCACCTAGTGTTGTTAAACTAATATTACTCATTTTCCCTCCGAAACTTCATTTATCTTGATTATAGGGTGAATTTACCCTCTTATTCTAAAAGTTCTAAAACTTCCAGCCGAATCTTTTCCTACCATTATACCATTTTTTTGATGATTTTCAAAATGAAGATTTGTTTTCAAAAAAGAGCTGGTTTCCCAACTCTTTCCTATGATCTACTCTTTTTCCATTAAAAAGTCATAAATTTCTTGCACGGTACCCAGCGCCATCATTTCTTGATCTTTGACGATTTGTTTGAGATTTTGGTAAATCTGACTTTCTCCGATTTCCCGCTTTGGTGCCTCTTTATTGACTGCCATGACACCATCTTTGATGGTCACAAAGCCTAGCTCTTCAAACACTTGAATCATCTTGACCAGCAAGATTTGTTGGATATTGAGATAAGCAGCCAAATCCTTCAGTTTGTAGCGAATATCAAACTCTGGGAACTGGTAGATGGTCTTGTACAATTTTGCAAACTGCTCTCTAGTCCCATACCCTGTCAGATAGTAGGCCTTATCAATATCATTCTTGAAATAGACAGCGGAAAAATTCTGTTTCTGAAAAATGGTCTTCAGCTGAGTAATATCCTCTGGAACGGTTTTTACAACCACAGCTTCGCTATCTACTAAATCTGGTAGTTCCCCAGCAAAATCCAAGACTGGAACTCCCTCTGGCAAGACTGCATTCTTCCCACGGATGTTAAAAAGTTGAACACCCTCCACACGCGCATCCACCATCATCAACTGGAGGGCAGTTTGGCCATTCCATTGGTTGACAGACAATTTGACTGCCAGCTCTAGATTCTTGGTTTGAGAAAACTCTGTTGCCCATCTACCTTGGCCAAAGGCTACCACTTCAAAACTCGCTTCACCTTTGGAAATTTTCAACTTGAGATGAGCATTGCCTGCCCCCATAGTACGGGCACTTTCGACCTGAAAATCCTTTATATAAAAGATAGGTTTCTGATTGTCCATGCCAAAGGGAGCTAAACGTTCAAAACTTTTAACCGTTTCCAAGCTAAGTGTCTCCAAATCCAATTCTTCATCTAGATTTAACTTGTTCTTACCACCAGCATCTGCACCTTTTTCACGGACATAATCTTCTAATACTTGAGATAAATCTGAAAGTTTCTCAACTTCCAGCGTCATGCCAGCTGCGCCAGCATGGCCACCGAAAGCGATAAAGAGGTCGCGATGAGGATCCAGAGCCTCAAAAATATCCACTGCTTCCACACTACGAGCACTACCCTTGGCACGACCGTCTTCTATATTAAGTACAATGACTGTCTGCCCCAATTCTTCCAACAAACGACCAGCCACGATTCCTAGAACCCCAGGATTCCAGCCTTCCTTGGCCAATACTTGGACTTTCTTCTCAGGATCCACCATGGTCTTGGCTTCTTCATAGATAGACTGGACGATCTCCTTGCGCTCTTCGTTTTTCTGATGAATCATAAGGGCAATCTCATGCGCCTCCTCATCATCAAATCCAGTCAACAAATCAATGGCAGGATTGGGATCATCCAACCGCCCCAAGGCATTCAAACGAGGGGCAATCTGGAAACCAACCGTTTCTTCTGTTACTTCATTGGAAGCAATCCCAGCCATGTCCAACATTTCTTGTAAACCAATGCGCTGAGTATGGCCCAACATTTCCAGACCATACTGAACCAAGATACGGTTCTCATCCGTCAAACTCACCATATCTGCAATGGTACCAATAGCGACCAAATCAAGCAATTCCACTTGCACTTCTTCTAACAGGGCACAAGCCAACTTGAAAGCCACTCCACAACCAGCCAAATATTTGAAAGGATAGTCCGCATCCGGATGCTCAGGATGGACAATAGCATAGGCATCTGGTAAGGTTTCAGGCATGGAATGGTGGTCAGTCACAATGACATCTACTCCCATAGACTGGGCCAATTCAATAGCCTCGTGACCCGCAATCCCATTATCCACCGTCACAATCAAGGAAATTCCTTCTTGCTCGATAAAATATTTGTAAACACTGGCATTCGGTCCATAGCCGTCGGTAAAACGATTGGGCAGATAAACCCGGCACTCAGCACCAAGCTGTTCCAAACTTTCCTTCACAATAGATGCCGAGGTCATGCCATCCGCATCGTAGTCTCCATAGATGAGGATATTTTCCCCTTCTTCAATAGCCTGACGAATCCGTTCCACTGCCTTGTCCATATTATGGAGCAGATAAGGATCATGCAAGTCCTCCAAGGAAGGTTCTAAAAACTTCTTCAGACTTTCTTGGTCCTGAATCCCTCTCTCAAACAATAACCGAGCCACCTCAGGACCCAGCCCAGCCTTCTTGGCTATCTTTGTAAAATCCGCATCTTCTACCTGCGGGGCAAACTGCCATTCATAAGTAGGTGTTATCAAAAAGACATCCACTCTTTCTAAGAATTCTATTGCTTCATTATAACATGATTTAGACTTTTTCTCTATCCTGATTGCTTTGTACGAAAATTTTACTAACTTTTTTCTGATATGATTTGACAAGATAAATCTTTTGGTGTAGAATCATGTTATAAAATCTAACACAAAGGAGATTCCTTATGGCTTTAGTAGAATTTGAACACGTCGAAAAATATTACGGAGACTACCATGCACTCCGCGACATCAATCTCCGTTTTGAAAAAGGGCAAGTTGTTGTTCTCCTAGGCCCTTCTGGTTCTGGGAAGTCCACTCTTATCCGCACCATCAATGGTTTGGAGGCTGTAGACAAAGGAAGTCTTCTAGTAAATGGTCACCAAGTTGCTGGTGCCAGTCAGAAAGATTTGGTTCCGCTTCGTAAGGAAGTCGGCATGGTTTTCCAGCATTTCAACCTCTATCCGCACAAAACAGTGTTAGAAAACGTAACACTCGCACCTATAAAAGTTCTAGGAATTGATAAAGAAGAAGCTGAAAAAACAGCCCAAAAATACCTAGAATTTGTAAATATGTGGGACAAAAAAGATTCTTATCCGGCCATGCTATCTGGTGGACAAAAACAACGAATTGCCATCGCACGTGGCCTCGCTATGCATCCGGAACTCCTCCTCTTTGATGAACCAACATCTGCCCTTGATCCTGAAACCATCGGCGATGTTCTAGCAGTTATGCAAAAATTAGCCCACGATGGTATGAATATGATTGTCGTTACCCATGAAATGGGCTTTGCCCGTGAAGTTGCTGACCGTATCATCTTTATGGCTGATGGAGAAGTGTTGGTGGATACGACAGATGTTGATGACTTTTTCGACAATCCAAGCGAACCTCGTGCCCAACAATTCCTCAGCAAAATCATCAACCATGAAAGTGACAAAGTCAAATAAGGAGGCGCCTATGAAAAAAAAATTCTTTTTATCCGCATTATTGATCAGCCTTTTCGGACTTGCTGCTGCAAAACCAGTTCAGGCTGATACCAGTGTCGCAGCTATTCAAAAGAGAGGCGAGCTAGTTGTCGGTGTGAAACAAGACGTTCCCAATTTTGGTTACAAGGATCCCAAGACAGGAACCTATTCTGGTATTGAAACCGACTTGGCCAAGATGGTAGCAGATGAGCTTAAGGTCAAGGTTCGCTATGTACCTGTTACAGCGCAAACTCGTGGACCCCTCCTAGATAATGAACAGGTCGATATGGATATCGCAACCTTCACCATCACAGACGAACGCAAAAAACTCTACAACTTCACAAGCCCCTACTACACGGACGCTTCTGGCTTTTTGGTCAATAAATCTGCAAAAATCAAAAGTATTGAGGACCTAAACGGAAAAACCATCGGTGTTGCCCAAGGTTCCATTACCCAACGCCTGATTACCGAGCTCGGTAAAAAGAAAGGCCTGACCTTTAAATTCGTCGAACTTGGCTCCTACCCAGAATTGATTACTTCTTTACACGCTCATCGAATTGATGCCTTTTCCGTTGACCGTTCTATCCTATCTGGCTACATCAGTAAGCGGACAGAACTACTAGATGATAGTTTCAAGCCATCTGACTACGGTATCGTTACTAAGAAATCAAATACAGAGCTCAACGACTATCTCGATAACTTGGTCACTAAATGGAGCAAGGATGGTAGTTTGCAAAAACTCTATGACCGTTACAAGCTCAAACCATCTAGCCATACTGCAGATTAAGGAGGATACCCCATGACAGATTTATCATCTTGGACAGCCTATTTTCAGGATTTTGGACAATTTTTCAATGGTTTCCTCTTCACCCTTGCCCTAGCGATTGGATCCTTTATCCTAGCCATGGTTTTAGGCATCTTCTTCGGAGCTATGTCGACCAGTAAACGTCCAATTTTGCGCATTTTAGCTCGTATCTTTGTCGAATTTTATCAAAATACTCCCCTCTTGGTGCAGTTTGTTATCGTTTTTTATGGTTTGCCTCTTATTAGTGACCATATCATCATGATTCCGATTTATTGGACAGCTGTACTCTGTGTAGGACTCTATCACGGTGCCTATATCGCTGAGGTTATTCGCTCAGGTATTCAGTCTATTCCTAGCGGTCAGATGGAGGCCGCCTTGTCACAAGGTTTTACCTATATCAGTGCCATGCGTTTGATTATCTTGCCTCAAGCTTTCCGTATTATCCTCCCTCCTTTGACCAACCAAATCGTCAACCTCATCAAGAATACCTCTACAGTCGCTATCATCTCTGGAGTTGATTTGATGTTTGTGACTAAGTCTTGGTCAGCTCTTAACGGAAACTACATTCCAGCCTTTCTAGGTGCTGCCCTTCTCTACTTTGCTCTTTGCTTCCCTGTTGCCCAGTTTGGTCGCAAGATGGAGCAAGCTAACAAAAAAGCCTATTCGCTTTAGGAGGTTACTATGGAATCCATTTTAGAAGTTTTAACCCCAGATAACCTAGTCTTTATCTTTAAAGGATTTGGCTTGACCCTCTACATTTCTCTAATTGCCATCGTCCTCTCTACCCTTATCGGGACAGTGCTAGCCGTCATGAGAAATGGGAAAAATCCTGTCTTACGCATCATCTCCAGCATTTATATCGAGTTTGTACGTAACGTTCCCAACCTTCTCTGGATTTTCACTATCTTTTTAGTTTTCAAAATGAAATCCACACCGGCAGGAATCACTGCCTTCACTCTCTTTACATCAGCGGCTCTAGCTGAGATTATTCGAGGCGGTCTCAATGCTGTGGACAAGGGGCAATACGAAGCAGGAATGTCACAAGGCTTCACCTCAGCCCAAATCCTCTACCACATCATTCTCCCACAAGCTATCCGTAAAATGTTGCCAGCCATCATTTCTCAGTTTGTAACCGTGATTAAGGATACCAGTCTTCTCTACTCTGTTATCGCCCTACAAGAACTCTTTGGAGCCAGCCAAATTCTCATGGGACGTTATTTCGAACCAGAGCAAGTGTTTAGTCTTTATATCCTGATTGCCCTCATCTACTTCAGCTTTAACCTAGCCATTTCTAGCTTGTCTCATATGCTAGCCAAACGTTGGCAACAAGCTGCAGAATAATACTCTTCGAAAATCAAATTCAAACCACGTCAGCTTCACCTTGCCGTACTCAAGTACAGCCTGCGTCTAGCTTCCTAGTTTGCTCTTTGATTTTCATTGAGTATAAACAGCCACTCTCCAGTTAAATTGGAGAGTTTTTTTGATGAGAGTAGATATTTATAGAACTCAATTTGACACTATACTTTTTCTATGATAAACTGTAACAAATTTATTTACAACAAATTGAAATATAAATGAAATGGAATTTTTTATGAAATCACTCAAAGGAATACTCTTTATCATAGCTAGTTTTGTCTTGACTATTTTGACTTGGATGAACACTTCTCCCCAATTCATGATTCCAGGACTAGCTTTAACAAGCCTATCTCTGACCTTTATCCTAGCCACTCGTCTCCCACTACTAGAAAGCTGGTTTCACGGTTTGGAGAAGGTCTATACTGTCCACAAATTCACAGCCTTTCTCTCCATCATCCTACTCATCTTTCATAACTTCAGTATGGGCGGTTTGTGGGGCTCTCGTTTAGCTGCTCAATTTGGCAACCTTGCCATCTATATCTTTGTCAGTATCATCCTTGTCGCCTATTTAGGCAAATACATCCAATACGAAGCTTGGCGATGGATTCACCGCCTGGTTTACCTAGCCTATATTTTTGGACTCTTTCATGTCTACATGATGATGGGCAATCGTCTCCTTACATTTAATCTACTAAGTTTTCTTGTTGGTAGCTATGCCCTTTTAGGCTTGCTAGCTGGTTTTTATATCATTTTTCTATATCAAAAGATTGGCTTCCCCTATCTAGGGAAAATTACCAACCTCAAACGCTTGAATCACGATACTAGGGAAATTCAAATCCATCTTAGCAGACCTTTCAACTATCAATCAGGACAATTTGCATTTCTAAAGATTTTCCAAGAAGGCTTTGAAAGTGCTCCGCATCCCTTTTCTATCTCAGGCGGTCACGACCAAACTCTTTACTTTACTGTTAAAAATTCAGGTGACCATACCAAGAATATCTATGACAATCTTCAAGTCGGCAGCAAAGTAAGCGTAGATAGAGCTTACGGACACATGATTATAGAAGAAGGACGAGAAAATCAGGTTTGGATTGCTGGAGGTATTGGAATCACCCCCTTCATCTCTTACATCCGTGAACATCCTATTTTGGATAAACAGGTTCACTTCTACTATAGCTTCCGTGGAGAAGAAAATGCAGTCTATCTGGATTTGCTCCGTGACTATGCTCAGAAAAACCCTAATTTTGAACTCCATCTAGTCGACAGTAGGAAAGACGGCTATCTTAATTTTGAACAAAAAGAAGTACCCGAACAGGCAACCATCTATATGTGTGGTCCCCTTTCTATGATGAAATCACTTGCTAAACAGATTAAGAAACAGAATCCCAAAGCAGAACTTATTTACGAAGGATTCAAGTTCAAATAAAAATTGCTCTCCATTTAGTGAAGAGCAATTTTTATGTCTACCAAATAACCCCTTTATAGGCTAGCAAAATGATAGCTAATATAGGAACATAAAAGGCAAGGAAGAGCCATTTCATTTTGACACATAGAGCCACGTACTCCCGAATAAAAGCAGATGGTATGTAGTAGCCGGCTGTCCTACATCCGAGTCCATCTCCCTTCATATTTAACTTACGAGCATAGGTACTAGTACGAAAGACATGATAGTCATTTGTAACAAAGAGGAAACACGGATTTTCAACCAATTGTTCTCCTATTTCTTTTGAAAACAATAAATTTTCATAGGTTGTTCTGGACTTGTCTTCAAGAAGAACAAATTCCTTGTTTACATCTGTCTCTTCTAAAATATAGTTATAAATGGCCTGCGCTTCAGAAATTTTTTCATCTGCTCCTTGACCACCACTGGCAATAATTTTTATGTTAGAATTTTTAGACTTGTGGTAAGCTTCTACTGCCTTATCAATTCTCCTCTTTAGCAAAGGTGTTACCTTTTCTCCGCCTAATAAACCAGCACCGTGAATGATAATAAAATCATAATGCTTCTTCTTAGGAATAAAGAGATATAAAATAGAGTACAACATAAAACCCACGAAAGCAAAACCAAAAATAAAGTAAGAATAAACGATTAATACAAATAAAATGTTTAGAAAGTGATGTGTATAAAATAATTCATTTCGATTTCCTAATCGAAATGAAATCAAGGGAAAAAATACCAAAATGACTATTCCAAAAAGCGTTGAGAGATAATTGGCTTTTGAACGTCCCTCTCGCTTCAGTAGGATAACACCATTATAGATTAAAAAGATACCACTCAAAAAAATCAGAAACGGGAGTAAAACAAAGGCAACTACATAAAAAGCTAACTGAACATTCTCATACCCATTTTTATAAAAAAGGTGGGATAGAGAAATATAACTTGAAATGAGGGATAATAAAAATAATACTGGATTCCACAAACTTCTGTTATCTTTCCAAAATGACACTATAAAGGCTAATACAATTCCTATAACGAGATACATTTTTTCCTCCTTTAATAACTACATTTTATCATAATTATCCGGCGTAAAAAAGAGGGCATCCATCCCTCTTACTCCTTCATTTGACTCTCTGCATCAGCCACGACTTGCTCTATACTGGTCTGACCAAGTTCAGCCTCCATAGCCAGCTGGATTTTCTCCAATTTTTGATCCAAAACATCATGAATATGAGCTCCGACCGGGCAATTTGGATTTGGATTGTCATGGAAACTGAAGAGTTGACCGGTCTTACCAAGACACTCAACCGCTTGATAAACATCTAAAAGACTAATGTCCTTGAGGTCCTTGACAATCTCTGTTCCCCCTGTTCCACGCGCTACTGAAATCAGCTCTGCCTTCTTCAACTGGGACAAGGTCTTTCTGATAATGACAGGATTGACCCCGACACTAGCAGCCAGAAAATCACTGGTCACCTTGCTTTCCTTCCCCTCGAGGGCAATGATTATCAGCATATGAGTCGCAATGGTAAATCTACTTGGAATTTGCATCCTCTTCTCCTTTTTGCGAGGCTCCCCTGCCTCTACTCTTCTTTTTCTTTTATTATACCCTTTTTAGTTGTAATGTCAATCATTACCACTTTTCAACCAAGCATCTAACTCCCTATCGTAGCCCTCTTTCTGGGCTAATTTTCTCAAAAATTCCTGATTGTGAGTATGGTGGATACCATTGACCAGACTTTCATAGTAAACCTCAAAATAGGGAAGTTTGAGATCTTTAGCCAGTTGTAACTCAGCTGCTACATCGTAGTCTACCCGTCGGAAGTCCATATCTACCAAGCCCTTGTCATCAAACTCTAAAATCATATACTGGGCCCGCAAATCCTTCCGCAACCGAGCATCTAGAAAGAAAGGTTGCCCAATCGAACCTGGATTAACAATCAATTGTCCACCAGTACCATAACGAAGCAACTGCTGGTGAATATGACCATAAACAGCAATATCACAAGGCGGATTGGTCACCAAGCGGTCAAAGTCCTCTTGTGCTCCAGTATGAATCAACTCACGCCCCCAATTCTTATCAGGAAGATGGTGGCTAATTCCTACCGTCAAATCACCAAACTGACGATGGAGCTGGAGAGGTTGATTGTGGAGTATTTCAATTTCTTCTAGGGAAATTTCCTCTAAAACATACTGGCACTGGCGCAAGAGATAGCGTTGACTGGGACGAGTACTATCCAATTCCTTTCGGACACCATGCCACAGACTATCTTCCCAGTTTCCCAAAACTCTAGCTGTGATCGGTAGTTGAGCCAACAAGTCCAAAATCCTTCTACGCCCTGTTCCTGGCATGAGAATGTCTCCCAAAAGCCAGTATTCATCCACTCCTAGCTGCCGAGCATCTGCCAAAACAGCCTCCAAGGCGGTGGTATTTCCATGAATATCTGAAAGAATAGCTATTTTTGTCATTCTTTCTCCTCATTTCCTCTTATATATCTTTTTAATATTATAACAAAAAATACTGTTTAATAGTCACCTTTAACCCACTCTTACTTAATCCAGAACACTACTTTTATCAAGGTAAATTCCTACCAAAAAGATGATTTCTCATTACACCTAACAAAGCATAGCAGGCACTCTTTCAATGAAGAAAATTCAAAAAAATCTACAAAAATCTTGAAAATTTTCACAATCATGCTATAATAATCCATAGAGACAAGTCACTTAGTCCCTTTCTACTAGAGAGTGCGTGGTTGCTGGAAACGCATAGGAGGCCTAAACTGATACTACTCTTGAGTTTTTTATGAAAACATAAAACGGTGGCTACGTTAGAGCCAATCAGAGGTGTCCCTCTCTTTTGAGGTACATAAATGAAGGTGGAACCACGTTGCGACGTCCTTTCGAGGAGGTCGCTTTTTGTTTTTCTAGCTTTCACAATTAATTCTCTGTCCCTGTTTTCAGAATAGGGTTAACACATTCGTCAATAATATAAGTAAGGAGAACATCATGATTAACATTACTTTCCCAGATGGCGCTGTTCGTGAATTCGAATCTGGCGTTACTACTTTTGAAATTGCCCAATCTATCAGCAATTCCCTAGCTAAAAAGGCCTTGGCTGGTAAATTCAACGGCAAACTCATCGACACTACTCGTGCTATCACTGAAGATGGAAGCATTGAAATTGTTACACCTGATCACGAAGATGCCCTTCCAATCTTGCGTCACTCAGCTGCTCACTTGTTCGCCCAAGCAGCTCGTCGCCTTTTCCCAGACATTCACTTGGGAGTTGGTCCAGCTATCGAAGACGGTTTCTACTACGATACTGACAATACTGCTGGTCAAATCTCTAACGAAGACCTTCCTCGTATCGAAGAAGAAATGCAAAAAATTGTCAAAGAAAACTTCCCATCTATTCGTGAAGAAGTGACTAAAGATGAAGCCCGTGAAATCTTCAAGAACGACCCTTACAAGTTGGAATTGATTGAAGAACACTCAGAAGACGAGGGCGGTTTGACTATCTATCGTCAGGGTGAATATGTGGACCTCTGCCGTGGACCTCACGTTCCATCAACAGGCCGTATCCAAATCTTCCACCTTCTCCATGTGGCAGGTGCTTATTGGCGTGGAAATAGCGACAACGCTATGATGCAACGTATCTACGGTACAGCTTGGTTTGACAAGAAAGACTTGAAAAACTACCTTCAAATGCGTGAAGAAGCCAAAGAACGTGACCACCGTAAACTTGGTAAAGAGCTTGACCTCTTCATGATTTCACAAGAGGTTGGTCAAGGACTTCCATTCTGGTTGCCAAATGGTGCGACTATCCGTCGTGAATTGGAACGCTACATTGTCGACAAGGAGTTGGCTTCTGGCTACCAACACGTTTACACTCCACCACTTGCTTCTGTTGAGCTTTACAAGACTTCCGGTCACTGGGATCATTACCAAGAAGACATGTTCCCAACTATGGACATGGGTGACGGGGAAGAATTCGTCCTTCGTCCAATGAACTGCCCGCACCACATCCAAGTCTTCAAACACCATGTTCACTCATACCGTGAGTTGCCAATCCGTATTGCCGAAATCGGTATGATGCACCGTTATGAAAAATCTGGTTCCTTGACTGGTCTTCAACGCGTACGTGAAATGTCACTCAACGACGGTCACCTCTTCGTTACTCCAGAGCAAATCCAAGAAGAATTCCAACGTGCCCTTCAGTTGATTATCGATGTTTATGAAGATTTCAACTTGAATGAATACCGCTTCCGTCTCTCTCTTCGCGACCCTCAAGATACTCACAAGTACTTTGACAACGATGAGATGTGGGAAAATGCCCAAACCATGCTTCGTGCAGCTCTTGATGAAATGGGCGTTGACTACTTTGAAGCCGAAGGTGAAGCAGCCTTCTACGGACCAAAATTGGATATCCAGGTTAAGACTGCCCTTGGTAAAGAAGAAACACTTTCTACTATCCAACTTGACTTCTTGCTTCCAGAACGCTTCGACCTCAAATACATCGGAGCTGATGGTGAAGAGCACCGTCCAGTGATGATTCACCGTGGGGTTATCTCAACTATGGAACGCTTCACAGCGATCTTGATTGAGAACTACAAGGGTGCCTTCCCAACATGGCTTGCACCACACCAAGTAACCCTCATCCCAGTATCTAACGAAAAACACGTGGACTACGCTTGGGAAGTAGCTAAGAAACTCCGTGACCGTGGGGTCCGTGCTGATGTGGATGAGCGCAATGAAAAAATGCAGTTCAAGATCCGTGCGTCACAAACCAGCAAGATTCCTTACCAATTAATCGTTGGAGACAAGGAAATGGAAGACGGAACTGTTAACGTTCGCCGCTATGGCCAAAAAGAAACACAAACTGTCTCAGTTGATGATTTTGTTCAAGCTATCCTTGCTGATATCGCTAACAAATCACGCGTTGAGAAATAAGAGACAAAACCTGGGATAAAATCCTAGCTAGCTAAAAAGCAACAACTATTTCAGCTGTTGCTTTTTTATATTTTATTTAACCTGAGCTAGTAGTGATTGGTCAAACTACCACACAAGATTTGCTTTCATGAGTTGGATAAGGTCAATATCCTCATTCCTTGTCTGCTTCATTTTCTTTTACGAGATCTTTTTGTGAATCTTTTTCAGAGAGTTTTTGATCGATATACTTGTTAATGGTTTCATAAAATTCCTTGGTCGTATCACTGTCTAATTTTGTCGAATTATGAACTTGATTGACTTTCAATTGAACAGATTGAATACCGTAAGAGGCTTGTTTTTGGTGGAGCGTTTCTAATTCTTCTTCTGAAATCGGATCTCCAACAACCGTCAAGACTAATTCATTGTTACTTGACTTGTAGACTTGATTAATAACCGTATAATTGGCGAACTCTTTTCCTACAAACTGTTTGATCCCTTCTTTGCGCGCTTGTTCTATTGTCAGAGTAACTGCCGAATAGCTAGCTGGAAGAATCAATAACACAATCAAGGATATCAACCCAATTCTCATTTTAATGTTTAACTCTTTAAATGAACTTAAGGGAGATTTTCTCATCATAATTCTTGTTCCAACAATGTTGATTAGCATGATAAAGACAAAGTTGATCAAGAAAAGATAGAGAGCGCCAAATAAAAATCGTACATTTCCATTAGCTAAACCGTAACCTGCAGTACAGATAGGTGGCATCAGAGCTGTTGCAATGGCTACTCCTGGCACGATATTGTTTGCTTCTTTTTTCCTTGAACCAATGAAACCTGCTATCCCACCAGCAATAGCAATTAAGACATCCCAAATCGTTGGAGAAGTTCGTGCAATCAACTCGCTACTTGCATAAGATAAGGGAGTAATCCAGAAATACAGAGTCGATACAAGTAAACTGACCAATACTTGAGTAAGTAAAACCTCTAGAGATTGCTTGATTAAACGAGTGTCAAAAATAGCTAAACCTAATCCTAGTCCAACAATCGGTGTCATAAGAGGGGAAATCAGCATGGCTCCAATAATGACAGCTGTTGAATTCACATTTAGGCCGATAGAGGCAATAAAAATCGCACACATCAAAATCGCTGTATCTCTCGATCTAACATGAAGGTCATCGTATAATTTCTCACGGTATTCCCGTGTTGAATAATTGGCAGTCATTTGTCCTCTCCTCTTTCCTTATTTAAATCGGTATAATAATTAATAATAACAGCTGATAAACAGCCAAAAAATATGAGCCCATAAATCGTCAAGAAGACACTGGTAATCCTTCCAATCAAGGTCACAGCTAGGAGATCCCCGTAGCCGACAGTCGTCGAAGTCACAAAAGCATACCAAAGACCGTCTCCGTAATTTGTGATAGCAGGTTCAACTAGGAAAAGCACGCCTCCTGACCCAAAAACAAAGGTCACAAAACTCAGAGCAAACCGAGTAAAACCCGTAACCTGTATAATATGCCATAACATTTTTAAACGTCTCATTTGTTCTCCTTATTCATACTAGCTCCTGACCGAGCCGTTTTTTCCAATAATCAAAGTGAAGATAGGACATGATCTCCATCAGAGAAAGATAGACAAACTGATAGATCTGATTTAAGCTGATTATCAACTGATATTGTTTGAAAAATGACTGGAAGAAAGACCAGATATGACTGTCTTGAATCAGTCCCTTCTTAACATCAGACAGGATATTAGCTAAAGCTCCCAAGGACTGAAACGGTAAATCCTTGACATTTATATAGATCCGGTCCACCACATCATTCAGACTGGTATCTTGGATGGCATGAAATTCTCCAAAGAGAACTCCTGCCGCTCCAAGAGTAGAAACAAATTCCACCAAATAATTTCTGAGGAAATTTTCTCAACCTTTTCCCATAATGTGTTTAGTGCCATCCATAACGATCCCAACCAGAAAAAGGAAAGAAAACAAGCAAAGAAATTTTGCCGTAAATCCCAAAAAGCTTCAAGACTTGGTGTTGTTGGTTTTTCTAACTTTTTTCCTTGAACCAATGAAACCTGCTATCCCACCAGCAATAGCAATTAAGACATCCCAAATCGTTGGAGAAGTTCGTGCAATCAACTCGCTACTTGCATAAGATAAGGGAGTAATCCAGAAATACAGAGTCGATACAAGTAAACTGACCAATACTTGAGTAAGTAAAACCTCTAGAGATTGCTTGATTAAACGAGTGTCAAAAATAGCTAAACCTAATCCTAGTCCAACAATCGGTGTCATAAGAGGGGAAATCAGCATGGCTCCAATAATGACAGCTGTTGAATTCACATTTAGGCCGATAGAGGCAATAAAAATCGCACACATCAAAATCGCTGTATCTCTCGATCTAACATGAAG